>JAUWSR010000039.1 GCA_030609975.1 Acidobacteriota bacterium
AACCGGCTGATATTAAGGCTCGGTATCGCTATGCTCAGGAGAGCTATTTTAAGCTTGGAGTGGAGACCGAAGCTGCTCTGGATCGTTTAAGTGAGTTTTCGATCTCGCTGCACTGCTGGCAGGGGGATGACGTGGGTGGATTCGAGCCAAAGAGGGAGGGGCTGAAAGGAAGTGGCCTTCAAGTCACAGGACGGTATCCCGGTAAAGCCCGCAGCCTCCAGGAACTGCAATCCGATCTACAGCAGGTATATGCTCTGGTCCCGGGATTACATCGGTTGAACCTGCATGCGATGTATGGTGATTTCGGCGGCCGCCCGGTGGAACGGGACCAGATTTCGCAGGAACATTTCGAGATATGGGTGGAATGGGCTAAGGATCAGGGGCTGGGCTTGGATTTTAATGCCACCTGCTTCGCTCATCCTTTGGCCTCTTCTGGCTATACTCTTGCAAGTAAAGATGAAAAGATCCGCAGTTTTTGGATAAGGCATGTTCAGAAATCACGGGCTATCAGCGCCTTCATGGGACAAGAACTCAAGAATCCCTGCGTCCACAACCTTTGGATCCCCGATGGCGCCAAAGATGTCACTATAGACCGTTGGACACACAGGGAACTGCTGCGGGATTCTTTGGATGAGATCTTCGCAGTTGACTATGATCCTATCCACATGAAAGATTCCCTTGAGAGCAAACTGTTCGGGATTGGGAGTGAAGCCTATGTCGTGGGATCCCATGAATTTTATCTGGGCTATGCCCTCACTCGGGGCAAGATGATATGCCTTGATCTCGGCCACTTCCACCCCACGGAGAATGTTGCGGATAAGATCTCCGCACTTCTGCAATTTTCACCCGAGCTGCTGCTGCATATCAGCCGGGGCCTCCGCTGGGACAGTGATCATGTGGTGATTCTGAATGATGAGGTCAAGGAGCTGTTGAGGGAAGTCGTGTGCAGCCAAGCCTTAGGTCGGACCCATATCGCGCTGGATTTTTTCGACGCCAGCATGAATCGTGTGGGAGCCTGGGTGATTGGTGCCCGCGCAGTATTGAAGGCAGTTCTGTTAGCCTTATTAGAGCCTACTCGGATGCTGTGTGGATATGAAGAAAATGGGGATTATTTTAAACGATTGGCGTTACTTGAAGGGCTTTCTACGCTTCCTTTTGGCGCAGTCTGGGATACCTACTGTCTCCGCCAAAATGTTCCTACCGACCTCGACATCGTCGATCCCATCACTGCTTACGAGAGATCAGTCACCTCCAAACGCACTTGATTTCTTCTTTGCACTTTTCAATCTCTGCATTTCCAACTGAATGAACAATTTTGTATCGGCATCTTTTCCCCTTCGAGCGAACCAATCCGGACCTCCCGGTATCTGACTCCGGCGGTCAAAAAGGATCATCCTTTTACGCGTTCGAGGTACTTGTCTTCTCGCGTATCGATACGGATGATGTCACCCTCTTTTATAAACTGGGGAACATTGAGCGTAATTCCTGTTTCCAGTGTGGCGGGTTTGTTGCTGGCTGATTGAGTCGCGCCTTTGAGATAGGGAGCTGTCTTTTCGACCAAGAGCTCGATCGTCATGGGTGGGTTGACACCCATAGGTTGTCCCTCGAAGATTTCGATGGAGAAGACGATGTTAGGAGTTAAGTAGTTGATGGAGGTTCCCAGGATCTCTGCGGAAAGCTTAATCTGCTCATAGTTCTCGGTGTTCATGAAGATATAGTCCTCGCCCTCCTGGTAAAGGTATTCCATCTGGACTGTTTCCAGGTAGACCTGTTCAATTCGCTCTTTCGAACGGAAGCGATAGTCATGGAGGCTGAGATCGTGCAGCCGTCGCAGCTTGGTCTGCATGAGTGCCTGTCCCTTACCCGGTGTGACGTGCGTGGTTTCCAGGACCTTGAACAATTCTCCTTCGATCTTGATGAACATGCCTTTCCTGATCTGGGTTGCGTTGATCAAATTTTTCTCCTTTGCAGGTTTGGTCCATTTAGAAAATAGACCCTACATCTATAACAATATTGGTCCATTCGTGAATGGCTCCCACAATTATTCTTTTCTGACACCCGAGTCGATATGGACGATTTTAGGCTTGGTATCTAGGGCTTTTAAAGCTTCAGCGACTTCTTGGGTCTTCCCTGGTGCATAGGCGAAGATACATCCTCCTTGCCCGGAGCCGTTGATCTTTGCACCCAAGGCCCCCGCCTGAAGCGATGCTTCGATCATGCGGTCGATCTTGGGAATCGAGATCTGGAGATAATCCCGGACAACATCCTGCTGACGGTTTAGGAGATCACCGAATCGGGTATGATCGAATTTTGATGATTGAAACAGGCTTTCCCCTTCTGCTGTAATGTCCCGTGTCAACAGAGTTCCTGTTACCAGACGTTTTTCCACTTCGGGCAGGGCATTGATCTCGGTTTGCTCGCGCTCTCCTGATGGACTGGTCAGAGCGAATTCAGATAGAGCTCCGCGAATTTGTTGTATCCCCCTGAGGACATGCGATTTGATAAAGCCGAGAGTGCCGGTCGTATTTTTCCGGATGAGAGAATCTGCCAAGACGAATTCACCCAAAGGATTGGGGTGAGCTATTACTTTCAAGGTCTTGCCAAAATGGAGCGAGATGACCCCTCCCACAGCGGAAGCATAATGATCCATTTTTCCTCCGGGCTCCTGAAATTCTCCTACTTCTGCTTGGAAGGCCAGCTCTGCGATGGCTTTCGCTTGTTCCGTCCGCTTATCCGCTGCGGCCTCAAGCAGGAATTTGATCCAAGCCACCACCAGTGATGAGGAGCTGGCTGTGCCGGAATTGATGGGGATGTTTCCATGAACCTCACATCCCCAACCGGATGAGAAAGCGAGTCCTTCACGGCGAAGGATGTTGACAGCACTTTTAAAATAGTCCCGCTCTTGGGAATAGGGGAGTTCCTGATCGACCGGGAACTGCTCCTGATCATCGATGTCGGGCAGGTCAAGCCTGAAGACTTTTGATGAATTTTTTTCCCCTGAAATGGCAATGCGCAGGTCAATGGCGGCAGCCAGGATGGGTAGACCGAAGTAGTCCTGGTGTTCACCTAAGAGACATAATCTTCCCGGAGCTGAAACTTTGATTTCTGTTCTTTCCATAATTTTCTATTATCCAGAGTGAGGAGGTTGTGTCAACCGTAGGCATCTCTATTTCTGCGCATGAGGACTCTCTTTTATAACCTCATCGTTTATTGAAATCTCAGACAAATTGAGTTTTAATAGGCCCAAGCGGATGGAAAAAGATATCGAAATAGGGTTTTTAGGAACCGGAGGAGCGGTAGCTACCCAGGAAAGGGATAACACCGCCCTGGTGATCCGATATGACACAGATCTTTTTTTGATCGACTGCCCGGGCGCTGTTTTTCAAAAGTTTAAACGTATGGGGATGGATCCCCGCCGGGTGACCTCTATCCTGGTCACACACGTTCATCCTGACCATATATACGGCCTTCCTATTCTGATACACAGCCTCATGCTGGATGAAATGTGTATAAGACTTTATGCGTCAGAGGAGAGCATCCGGTTTTGCCGGGATCTGCTGGAGCTTTACCAGCTTCAATCAGATAAAATTAAGTGCCGGCTGGAATTTGTGAGTGTCGGACATGGGGATAGATTTTTATTGGCGCCTGGGCTGGAATGTCAAGCTATGCATGTTCCTCACAAAGCTGCTTCTCTGGCATTTTTTCTGGATTTTCTGGACCGGGGTAGGACAGTGGTGTATTCGGGTGACTCGCCGCTTCATCCTCCTTTGTTCAAGGCCGCCGCAGGCAGCGATCTGCTCATCCACGACTGCAGCATTCCCTCTCGCTTAGCCGGGCAGTATGAATTCCTTCTGCAAATGCATACCCATGCTTTAGACCTGGGTAGTTTTGCGCAGCAGGCTCGCGTGAAACGGCTGGCCCCGGTGCATTTTTTTGGGGAGCTGGACTATTCCCTGGCGGAGATAGAGACAGAGATTCGCCGGCACTACTCTGGCGAGCTCATCATGCCCAGAGATCTTCAGCGGATCATGCTCTAGAACCTAAGTTCAATTTTGATTGCCATTTTCTGTACAAGAGTGTAACAATGGTGTGGAAAATCTCTTGGACGGTTTATCGATGAAATTATTAGCGTTTGTGGGAATCTTGGGCTGAAGCCATCCTTGACACCAAGGTCTGGATGACTGTGTTTAATGGAGAGATCTTATATAAGCAATGATATATCTAGCTGCAGCAGCTATGATCCTATCCTTTGTGGTGCTGTTCAAGTGCGCGGATTTTTTTGTGGATGGAGCTTCAGATGTGGCCCGGATCATGCAGATCCCCAAGCTGATCGTTGGAATCGTTCTGGTCGGCCTGGCCACAACAGCTCCGGAATTTGCGGTATCCGTCAATGCGGCTTTTCGGAACCATCCAGAGATTGCTCTGGGAAATGCCATCGGCTCGGTCATTGCAGATGACTGTCTCGCTTTAGGCTTGGCGGCTTTTTTTGCATGCAGTGTGATCTTTGTCAACTGTCGCATGCTTAAGATCATCGGAAGCTTCTTGTTATCCATCGATCTTATA
The DNA here is from genome assembly GCA_030609975.1 of Acidobacteriota bacterium. Lineage (GTDB taxonomy): Bacteria > Acidobacteriota > Aminicenantia > Aminicenantales > Aminicenantaceae > JAUWSR01. The sequence continues at coordinate 4,564 of JAUWSR010000039.1, forward strand.
GCCTATTTTTTAGCCCGCAATGGTGTGTTAAGCCGCTGGGAGGGATTGTTTCTGATTTCTTTGCTGATCGTCTATTTTTTCATCATCTTTCGCAATCGAAATTATCAAGAGCAAATTTTGCCTCTCTCAGACCCGAAGTCGGATCAACCCGGATCTGCATGCCCTCAGGAACGGCGCAGAACCCTTCTGAAAAAACCCGTGCTGTATATCCTCTTGGGATTAGCGGGTGTCATTTTTACATCTGAGATCATTGTACGTTCCGCTGTCTATATCGCTAAATATTTTTCTATATCCGAGATTATAATCGGCTCCACAGTTATTGCCATCGGCACCTCCATGCCTGAGATCAGCACGTGTATCACAGCCGCCAGGAAGGGCGAAGGGGAGCTTGCTGTTGGGAATATTTTAGGGGCGGATGTCCTCAATATCCTCTGGATCATAGGTTTTGCGTCGCTGGTTAGACCGATCCATGTGGAACCCGAGATAGTCAACTTCAAATTCCCCTTTATGATCTTGGTGGTTCTGGTGATGCTGATATTGCTGCGGATCGGCTGCCGTCATTCTAAATTCAAGGGGCTTGTGCTTTTGGCGTTATATGGTGTTTATCTCTTCCTTACCATGAAACTCTTCATCTAGCCTGAATAATTCATAATAAATGTCGATATGGTCTACAACAAAAATATCATGGATTCTACGCTAATCTTGACGAAAACATTCTGATAACTTCAGTTACAAAGTTATTACTATTTTTTATCGACATTTATTACCCTTCGGGCGGGCCGATCTCAGCACATCGACATCGTCGTAGCCCAATCGCTGTAGTTCACTACAGCTCACGAACCACTTCCTTGTTGCTGCGCTAATCTCGACCCGTGAATAATCCAGGTGTCTGAATTATTTATGAAAGCTGCCGACACTTTCATCCCATGAATCCATTTTTGTGGGAACCACGGAGTGGTCAACGGAGATGTTTGAGCATGAAGTGGTCTGGGAAACATCAACATAAGGGTCCGATTGTGGTTAAATGCTTCGGGAATTGGTGCGGAGCTCCGTAGTTGACCGAAAAAATGTCAACAAAATGGCATAAATAAACTGCACTAAGGTGAAACCATTCCCATAGACTTTTATTTGTTTTAGTAGTATCTACAGTGCTTTCAAAGATCGCATTAAAATCACTTCGATTGCTTTTCTATTTCTATTTGTAAGCGACAATCAAAGGAGAGGATTTTGGGGCAATTTCAAGATGATATTGCGAGAAAAAACAGGAGTTTTGGGATTTCCAGAAAATCTTTGAAATCAGAGTATAATCTGTTATTATACCCATCTTACCTGGATAATTCACGAGTCGAGTTTGCCGCAACGCCCTAAATACGGCGAAATCGGTTCGCTTGGAGAGAAAAGAATATCGATATTTCTTATGAATTATTAAGGCTTATTGGTGCAGAAAGATCCTTAGTAAGGAGGAGACAGCTATGAATATTGGCGTGATCAACGAAAGCGGCAAGATCGAAAATAGATGTGGTTTATCTCCCAGCGGGGTCTCATTTTTGGTCGAAAAAGGACATTCTGTTTACATGCAGGCCGGATCCGGTTTGAAGGCAGGCTATACCAACGAAGATTTTATTGAATTGGGCGCTAAGGTCGTCTTCACGAAAGAAGAAGTATTTGGACGCTCGGATGTTGCCTTGAATATTTCTCCCATCAACGAGGAGGAAGCCGAATTTGTAAAAGAGGGGCAGATCCTCTTCGGTTTCCACCACCTTGCTGTAGCGCGCAAGAGTCTTGTCGAAGACCTGCTGAAAAAAAATGTCAGTATGATTGGATTCGAGATCGTCCAGGAAGAAAATGACGAGCTGCCTTTCCTTGCCAGCTTAAGTGAGATCGCGGGCCAGATGTGCCATGTGATCTCCGGACATCATCTGCAGACCGGCCAAGGCGGTAGGGGGCTGTTGATCGGAGGTGTGGCCAGTGTCCCCCCGGCAACAGCGGTGGTCGTAGGCAGCACTCTTTTAGCACAAAGCGCCGCGCGAGCTATGCTGGGTGCAGGAGCTCACACCATGGTTTTGGGCAGGCATATGGATAGGCTTAGAGAGATGGAGCAGCAGGTAGGGAGGCGCATCGTTACTTTAATGGCCAGCAAATACAATCTGGCGCGCATTTCTTCCGTCGCCGACATTTTGATCGGAGCGGTCCTGCGGCCCGGGGAAAAAGCACCTGTCATGATCACACGCGAGATGGTGAAGAACATGAAAAAGGGTTCGATCATCATCGACCTCTCCATCGATCAAGGAGGATGTGTGGAGACCAGCCGTCCCACCAGCCTGGAACAACCGACTTTTATTGAAGAGGGTGTTATCCATTACTGTGTTCCCAACATCACTTCGACCGTGAGCCGCACATCCACCAAGGTTCTGTCCAACATGGTGGTTCCTTATCTGCTCCAGATCGGAGAGGTGGGACTGGAAAAAGCATGCCGTGCCGACCCTGCCCTGGCTCGGGGTGTGTATCTCCATAAGGGATATGTCGTCAAGAAACGTACTGCAGAACGGTTTGGCTTGGAGCACAAACAACTTTTTAAATAAATATAATATGAAAATGGATTATTTATGGGCTACGACGAAGTTGATGTGCTAAGATCGGCCTGCCCGAAGGGTGAAAAATGTTGATTCTTAATAGAAAACACATTGAAACGGAAATGTAAGAATAATCTACTGGAAGAATAATGAAAATGATTGATATTGCTTCTGTTGAATCAAGTATCGACATTGGGATAGTTCAGGTTAGTTGGTTATAGAATATATCGACATTTTTTATAAATAATTCAGAAAAGGTAAATGAATATGGATACGATACTAAAAGAATTTCGGTCTGAGCAGAAGGACCTGATCCATGTCCTTCACAAAGTGCAATCTGAACTCGGTTATATTACTCCAGAGGCCATTTAGGCCATCTCCCGGCACCTCAAGATCTCGGAGAGCGAGATCTATGGTATTTTGACTTTCTACAAAGCCTTCAGCCTCAAACCGAGGGGAAAACATGTCGTCACCATCTGTATGGGGACAGCTTGTCATGTGCGGGGAGCTCCACGCATCCTGGATGAGTTTGAGCGTCGCTTGGACATCGAAGCCGGACAAACCTCAGCGGATAACCAGTTTACCTTCGAAACGGTCAACTGCGTGGGGGCGTGTGCCTTGGGCCCGATCGCGATCGTGGATGGGGAGTACCACGGCCAGCTCAAGACCAATCAAATCGAAAAGATCCTCAGCTCTTTAGAAACCGAGGAAAAGGAATAGTCTGGAATCATGTCTAATATGAACGTGAGCAAGCTGGAAGAGATCAGAGCCAAAATCCTGGAATCAAGGGATGCAGAGAGAATGTGCGTGACTGTTTGCGGCGGCACTGGTTGTCATGCCTATGGTTGTATGCAGGTTGCCCAGGCGTTTAAACAAGAGGTTCGGAAACAGAATCTGGACGATCGTGTGGACATCCGCATCACCGGCTGCCATGGTTTTTGTGAACGAGGTCCCATACTTGTCATTCAGCCCCTGGGAATCTTTTACCAAAGGATCCAACTTGATGATATACCGGAAGTTGTGTCGGAAACTGTGGGAAAGGGGAAAATTATCCCCCGCCTGCTCTATGTTGAGCCGGGCCAAAAAAAAGCGATTGCCCTGGAGAAAGATGTGCCGTTCTACAAGCTGCAAAAGCGGATCATCTTTGAAAACAACGGCTTTATCGATCCCACCAATATACAGGATTACTTGGCTTTGGATGGATATAAAGCCTTAACCAAGGCTTTGTTCGAGATGACTGCAGAGGAGATCATTCAAGAGATCAAACTCTCGGGTTTGCGGGGACGGGGCGGAGGCGGATTTTTGACAGGTGCCAAATGGGAGATCTGCCGTCATGTCGCTTCCAATACCAAGTATCTTATCTGCAATGCTGACGAAGGTGATCCCGGAGCCTATATGGATCGCAGTCTGCTGGAGGGGAATCCTCACAGCGTGATTGAAGGGATGATCATCGGAGCATATGCCATAGGTGCTTCTGAAGGCTACATCTATGTACGCATGGAATACCCTTTGGCAGTTACCAATGTCACCATCGCCATCGAACAGGCCCGTGAAATGGGACTGCTGGGCGAATCCATCCTCGGTTCTGAATTCAGTTTTGATATCCATGTTTTTAAAGGTGCCGGCGCTTTTGTTTCAGGAGAAGAGACATCGCTCATGGCCTCGATCGAAGGCCGGCGTGCTTTTCCCAGACAGCGGCCGCCTTTTCCGGCTCAATCCGGTCTTTGGGGTAAACCCACGAATATCAATAATGTTGAAACATGGGCCAATGTGCCCCTCATTATCAGCAGGGGATCGGACTGGTATTCTCAGATCGGAACAGAGAAAAGCAAGGGAACCAAGATTTTCTCATTGGTTGGAAAGATCAACAACACCGGCCTGGTTGAAGTCCCCATGGGGATCAGTTTAAAAAAGATCATCTATGAGATTGGAGGAGGCATCAAGGACGGGAAGAAATTTAAAGCCGTACAGACCGGCGGTCCTTCGGGCGGCTGTATTCCGGCTGATATGCTGGACCTCCCCATTGACTTTGATACGCTCACCAAAGCGGGGTCCATTATGGGATCGGGCGGAATGATCGTTATGGATGAAGAGACCTGCATGGTGGATGTAGCACGATATTTCCTCCAGTTCACTCAGGAGGAATCCTGTGGAAAATGTGTTCCCTGCCGAGTCGGAACTCGAGAAATGGTGAATATCTTGACTCGGATAACCGAGGGGCATGGGCAGGAGGGTGATATCAAACGTCTGGAAGATCTTGCCCAGACAATCAAGAACGGCTCTCTCTGCGGATTGGGACAGACGGCTCCCAATCCTGTGTTGACCACGATTCGCTATTTCCGTAAGGAATATGAAGATCATATCCAGAAACATCACTGTGAAGCGCGTGCCTGTAAGGAGCTGACCACATATTACATTGAGCCGGAAAAATGTGTGGGCTGTCTGCTGTGCCTCAAGAGTTGCCCGGTTGACGCTATCACGGGGGAACGAAAAAGGGTCCATCACATCGATCAAGAGCTCTGTATCCAATGCGGTGCCTGTTTTGACGTCTGCCCTCCCAAGGTCATGGCGGTATCCAAATTGACAGGTAAAAAAAGAGAAAGACTGCTAAAAAGCGCCTCCAAGAAGAGAGTGGCCCAATGATAGTAATAATTGACGGCAAAACGATAGAGACTGAAAGCAACAAAACGATTCTGGAAATCGCCCGTGAAAACGGCATTTCCATTCCCTCTCTGTGTGACCATCCTGATCTGATCCCGTTCACGGGCTGTCGTTTGTGTCTGGTCCAGATCGAGGGGAAACGAGGCTTCCTGCCCGCCTGCAGCACGTCTCCTGAGGAAGGTATGAAGGTGAAAACCCGAACACCTAAGCTGCGTCAACTGAGGAAACAGATCCTGGAGCTCATCCTCTCCGAGCATCCTAATGCCTGCCTGATCTGCCAAGAAAAGGAGAATTGTGACGAGAAAAAATCCACAATCCGCAAAGTGGGAGAGGCCACAGGCTGTGTCCTATGTTCCAACAACGGGCGCTGTCAGCTCCAGGATGTCGTGGAAGAGATCGGGATCGAACGAGTACATTTTCCCAGTGTCTATAGAAATTTAGAGGTCCAACGAGGAGATCCGTTTTTTGACCGTAACTTCAACCTCTGCATTTTGTGTGGTCGCTGTGTCCGGATCTGCCATGAGGTCCGTGGTCTATCCACTCTGACTTTTGTCCAACGGGGTTCGGAGACAGTGGTCGGTACCGCGTTGGATCGATCCCTATGGGATTCGAATTGTCAATTCTGCGGTGCCTGTGTAGATGTCTGTCCGACCGGTTCTTTGACGGAAAAGGCCGTGAAATACGACGGACTCCCTCAGGAGAACAAAAAGACAGTGTGCCCACTGTGCAGTATGGGCTGTGAATTGGAAGTGAGCCTACGGGAGGGGAAAGTCTTGAATTTCCGGCCGGTGGCGAATGGCTCTGTGAATCAGGGGCAGGCTTGTGTTAGAGGGCGGTTCACCTTGAGGGATGTCATCTACAGTTCACGTCGGTTACAAAAGCCCATGATCCGGATTAAAAAAGAGCTGCAGGAGGTCGGTTGGGATGAGGCCATAGACTTCGTGGCGGCGAGGCTGAAAAAATATAAAGCCAAAGAGATTGTTGTTGTGGGGACGTCTCAAGCCTCCTGTGAAAATGCTTTTGCGCTGCAGCGTTTTGCGCAGGATGTCCTCAAGACCGGACTCATGATCCAAGATGAGGCCCCTTCTCCACAAGTTTTTACACAGGATCTTTTGCGTGCCCATGGCCTTGGCGCTGAGCCTGATATTCGCTTTAAAGATATTTCACAGGCCAAGGTCATCTTTTTGCTAGGAACAAATATCGCTGCATCCCAGCCTTTGGTGTGGTTGGAGACCCTCAAGGCGGTCAAAGCCGGAGCTAAGCTTTTGGTGGCCAGCTCGACGGAATATCTATTTGAAAGGCATGCTTCATTGGTACTTCGCATTAAACCCGGCAGCGAAGCTTTACTCCTGCAGACCCTTTCCAAACTTTATCTGTGCCGGGATGACTCCCAGAGCACCTCGAACATTGCCGGGGCGACGGATTTTATTTCCAGTCTTGAGAGAACCTCACACTCCAAATCCCTCGAGACCTTAGGCATCGAAGAAAAAGATCTGAGGGCTGCCCTTCATCTGCTGGAATCGTCAGGGCCGGCTTGGTATCTTTTCGGCGAGGAGCTGACATCACGTGCTACCGGACAGGAGAATGTCGCCGCCCTCTGGAACCTTGCTCTGCAGACTAAGGCCCGGTTATTCCCCCTAAGCGGCACTAGCAATCAGAAAGGCTTGGCAGCGATCGGCGCGGCTTCTCAGGCAGCCACGGCGGATAGGATCTCTCAGGCACTCCAATCTCGAGAGCTTAAAGCACTTTATCTTTCCGGACCTTTTTCCCTGCCCCCAAAGGCCAAGCCGGAGTTTTTGGTGATTCAAGACAGCCATGCCGGCCCTCTTATCGATAAGGCCGATGTGGTCCTGCCCTCTACAACTTGGGCGGAAGAAGAAGGGATCTATATCAACGCCGAGGGAAGAATCCAAGCTGCGGAAAAGCTGATTGAACCCCTGGGCGATGCGCGTCCGGATTGGTGGGTGCTCACGCAGTTGTCACGGAAACTCAGGAAGGAAGGCTGGACGTACAAGAAGGTTTCAGAGGTCTGGAATGATCTTCGGAAACGAACATCGAGCTTGAAAGACTTCAGTTCCGCTCATGTTAAAAAATCCAACCAAAATTTTCTGCCCCGGGCGGAGATCGGGAAACAAGCCTTTTTACCGGTAACACCGGCTGTTAACGGCACCAAGACCAGCAAACGCTTCCCGCTGCTCCTGCTGAACGAGCGCAATCTTGACAGATATAAGAGCCTGATATTGAGTGAAGATATCACAGGCTTTCGGTTTTTCAGGGATGAGGCCTGGGTGAGGATTCATCCTGATACGGCTGATACTCTCGGCATAAAAAATAATGACGTTATCGAAGTGGAATCAGCCCATGGGAAAGTCCACGCTAAACTGAAGATCACAGGATCGGTCCCAGTGGGATTGGCCCAAGCTGCCTTATCCGTCCAACGCTTCGCCAAAAAACCTGTAGGGAATATTTTCCCTGTCAACATAAAAAGAGGACAAGGATGACAAAAATATTACGAAGAGAGCGTCTGGTACCAAATATACATCTTATTGAAGTTGAAGCCCCTGAGATTTCCCGTAAAGCCCAACCCGGTCAGTTTGTCATGCTCATGCCGGATGAAAAGGGCGAGCGTATCCCCTTGACTATCGCGGACTGGGATAAAGAGAAGGGAACTGTGACGTCGGTGTTCATGGTGGTCGGGACCTCGACCCAAAAACTGACCATGTTGGAGGCCGGAGACGATATCCCGGTTTATGTCGGCCCTCTAGGCAAACCAGCGGAGATCGAGAAATTCGGGACCGTGGTTTGTGCGGCCGGTTGTTACGGGATCGGGGCGATCTATCCTATCGCCCGTGCCCTTAAAGAGGCCGGAAACAAGGTGATCACGGTTCTTGATCTCAAGGCAAATTATCTGCTCTATTGGGAAGAGCGATTGCAGGCTGTGAGCGATGATATTTTTGTGTCCTCAAGAGACGGTTATTATGACTGTAAAGATTATATCCCCCAAGTACTAGGTGGGGTACTGAAGGGAAATAAAGTTGACCGTGTGGTCTCGATCGGATGCACCTATTTGATGTATACCTGTTCAGAAACCACCAGACCTCTAGGAATTAAAACCATTGTAAGTCTCAATCCGGTGATGGTTGATGGCACGGGGATGTGCGGGGCCTGCCGTTGTACAGTTGAAGGCCGAAATAAATTCGCCTGTGTGGATGGCCCGGATTTTGATGGACACAGTGTGGATTGGCAGGAACTGTTCTTCCGCCGAAAGTCTTATTTTGAGGATGAGATCACCTCGCTCTGCTACTGGGAAAAGGAAAATCTTCTCAAAAGCTAGCTACAGGAAAGAGTGAAATGTCAGAAAAAATCAAAGAAATACCCCCTGACCTGAAGGAACGTCAAAGAGAAGGGTTTAAACTGGAATGGCGTAAAGAGCTGCGCAAAGCAATTCCTGTCAAGGAAAGGATGAAAATCCCGCTCCAGAAGATGCCGACGAGGGATGCAGAGGAAAGAAACAAACACTTTCAAGAGGTCAACAAAGGATTGAATGCCGATCAGGCCCAAGCAGAGGCTAAAAGATGCTTGGATTGTGCCAATCCGCAGTGTGTTATGGGCTGTCCGGTCCGGATTGACATTCCCGCCTTCGTCAAGCTTATCGAGGCCGGAAAGTATGTAGAGAGTGCCCGTAAACTGAAAGAGACCAACAGCCTTCCCTCGATCTGTGGTCGTGTGTGTCCGCAGGAGACCCAGTGCGAAGAGGTATGCAATCTGAAAAAGGCGACGGGTGTTGGGGTTGCCATCGGCAATCTCGAACGGTTCGCTTCGGATTGTGAACGGGAACAGGAAGAAGTTCATATTCCCAAGATCCCGCCTTCCACGGGACGGAAAATCGCTGTTTTAGGTGCCGGCCCTGCCGGTCTGACCGTAGCCGGAGAGTTGGCCAAAAAGGGGCATCAGGTCACCGTTTTCGAGGCCCTGCATGTGGCCGGAGGAGTTCTGGTCTATGGAATCCCGGAATTTCGACTTCCCAAAGCTATTCTTGAGGCTGAGGTCGATTATCTGCGGCAGCTCGGCGTGGAGTTCAAGATGAACTATGTGGTGGGCATGACCGCCTCACTCGATGACCTGAAAAACGAAGGCTACGAAGCTTTCTTTGTGGGAACGGGGGCCGGTCTTCCCAATTTCATGCGTGTCCCGGGAGAAAATCTGATCGGGATCTATTCGGCTAATGAATATCTGACCCGGGTGAACTTGATGCGTGCCTACGATTTCCCTCGGTACGACACGCCTGTTTTTCTGGGAAAACGTGCGGCTGTATTAGGTGGTGGAAACGTGGCCATGGATTCTGTGCGCACGGCCAAACGTTTGGGGGCCGAATTTTCGGCCATTGTTTACCGGCGCTCTCGCGTAGAGATGCCGGCCCGGGTGGAGGAGGTGTATCATGCCGAGGAGGAAGGGATCGAGTTCCACTTTCTGACGACACCGACCCGGTTTATCGGTGATGAGAATAACCATGTCAAAGCCATGGAATGTCTCCGCATGGAGCTTGGGGAGCCGGATTCCTCCGGGAGACGCCGACCCGTCCCCATCGAGGGATCGGAATTCATCATGGAGGTGGACCTGGTGGTGGTTGCCATCGGGAACAGCCCTAATCCCTTGATCCCCCAATCCATTCCTGAGCTCAAAGTGGGGAAATGGGGGAATATCGAAGTGGATTGGGATACCATGGCCACAAACATGGAAGGCGTCTACGCCGGAGGAGATATCGTCCGCGGCGGAGCAACCGTTATCCTTGCGATGGGAGATGCACGTATAGCCGCCATGGAGATGCATAAGTATCTGAGCACGAAAAAAAAGTAAGTCAAAGATATAGGTCCGAACATTAATTCCACAGGGCCGTTCCTGAACAGAGAGGATAAGAATGAGTTGGATTGATGAATATAAAAAGAAACTGGTCACGGCGGAAGAAGCCGTCTCTGTTATCAAGAGTCATGACCGGGTGTATATAAGCGGAAACGCCGCTACTCCCTACACGTTGATGAATGCCCTGGCTTCCCGCAGGGATGAGCTGCAGGCTGTAGAGTTGGTTCATGTTCTCTTGCTGGGGCGGGACCCACTATCGGTTCCGGAGATGGAGGGCCATTTTCGGCACAACTCTTTGTTTGTCGGTCCTGCTGACCGCAAGGCGATCAATGAGGGACGTGCAGATTATGTGCCGATCTTCCTTCACCAAATACCAAACCTGTTCCTATCCGGACAGATGCCTCTAGATGTTGCGATGCTTCATCTTTCCCCTCCGGATGAGCACGGTTTTATGAGCTTTGGCGTGGAGGTGATGGCTTCTAAGGCTGCTGCCGAAATGGCCAAGATCGTGATCGCCCAAGTGAATGAGAAAATGCCCCGGCTTTTAGGAGATTCATTTATCCATGTATCCCGTGTGCACAAGGTTGTGGAGATCTCCGAAGATCTGCCTGAACTGGAGAAAAAACCATTCAGCGAGGTTGAAGAAAAGATCGGGGCCTTCATAGCCGACCTTATCGAAGACGGATCCACTCTACAGTTAGGGATTGGCGGTATCCCGGATGCGGTGCTGGCCGCTCTGAAAAACAGGCGAGATTTGGGTGTTCACACTGAGATGGTTTCAGACGGAGTGATGGATGCCATCGATTCCGGTGTTATAACAGGCGCAAAGAAAAACTTTCATCCGGGGAAGATCATCCTGACTTTTATGCTGGGATCGAAAAAGATCTACGAATTTTCGCATAACAATCCGATTTTTGAAGCGCATCCCACCGACTATACCAATCACCCCTTCAAGGTGGCGCAGAACGATAACATGGTCGCCATCAATTCAGCTATCGAAGTGGACATAACCGGGCAGATCTGCTCTGATTCCATCGGGACTTTCATCTACAGCGGTTTTGGGGGGCAGGTGGATTTCATCCGGGGAGCCGCACATTCCAAGGGTGGTAAGCCGATCATCGCTCTGCCTTCAACTGCCAAAGGTGGTGAGATATCCCGGATCGTTCCTTTCGTGAAGAAGGGTGCCGGGGTGGTTACAACGCGGGCCGATGTTAAATATGTGGTGACGGAATACGGAGTGGCTAACCTCCATGGCAAGAAAATTCAGGAAAGGCCAAATTCCCTTATTGTCATCGCACATCCCGATTTTCGGGTTGACCTCATCCAGGCGGCGAAGGAGCGCAACCTCCTCCAGTAAAGCGTCAGTTTTACTCCTCCTCGTCAAAGACCCACCCACCTCCCTCGTATTTCGGAATGGACTTCCTCTGTTTTCGTGGACACACCGAAAAGTTATCTATGATATCAAACGTGGGTATGACATGGGAGATCCAACAGACCGGCGGACATTCGACCGCGAGTTTAATGAGAGTGCTATGTTTAGGTGAGGTGGAAATGGGTATCTAGAACACCGATATTTAATGAAAAGGTTGATAAGAGAAGGCTCTTTGTACTAGGGTAGAGAAGATGAAACAGTCCAAATTATTTGACGAAAAGAAGGGTCGGATCGGGACGGATGAGTCCGGCAAGGGTGATTATTTTGGTCCCTTGGTAGCGGCGGGAGTTTTTCTGCCCGAAGGTCAGGATGC
>JAUWSR010000084.1 GCA_030609975.1 Acidobacteriota bacterium
ATCCGACCGCAGGAGCGGTTCTCCACCCAGGATCCCAACACGGCGGCAGCCAAGGTTCGCCAGTTGATCGATAACATTTTCCCATTGAGATGTGGTGAGTTCAGGCATTGCCATGCCTGGGAAACCGCAGTAGGTACAGCGCTGATTGCAGCGATATGTAAGATAGAGCGACACAATTTTCAGGGAAGGTTTGCCAAGAACGGCGCTTTTCAGCATGCCACCTGCCAACTTCACAGTATTTCTCAATTGCATCTCTTCACGCTCGCCTTGAGTTTGTTGCCTTCGAACTCATAGTATATAAGAGCAAAAAACAGTGTCAATTAATTCATTCTTGCCAGCAATATAGGTTTGTGATAATTTCATAGCAATAATGAGGGGAATAGTTCTAATCAAAAATGTTCAGAGGCTCCTCATAACTCTATGGTTGGCCGCTTCCCTATTTCTGTATTTCTATCTGTATCGATATGAGATTTCAGCCCTTTTGAAGAGGACGATTCAATGGCTGAAATAGCCCTGGCCGGATTGCTGCTCTGCGTTGCTGCTGGAACGGGCATGACAGTTTTGCGCCTGTTTAAGCTAAATTACAGCAGGTGGGAATACCTTGCCCTAGGTACCGCCTTGGGGCTTGGTCTGTTTTCTTATCTAATTCTTGGCCTAGGTATGATCGGATGGTTGTACAGTGGCGCCGTGTGGGCAATCATCGGCATATTGTTCCCCCTAGCTGCTTGGGGATTCCTATCCTATCTTAAACTGGACAGGTTCAGGTTTTCAATTTTAGGGAAATGGGAGCGGTTGGGAGTCGGCATCCTGGTCTGGTGTGCGTTCTTCAACATATTCATGGCTCTTGCCCCTCCTTTTCTGGCAGACAGCCTTAAATACCATCTGGCCGCCCCCAAATGGTATATCAGCCTGCATCAGATCCAATTTGTCCCGGTATTCCCCTTCAACATGCCTCAAAACATGGAGATGATCTATACTGCCGGCATGCTCCTGCACAGTGATACAGTGGGCCTGCTTGTGCATTACTCACTGGGAATTCTTGCTGCCCTGGGCATATTGCTCTTAGCACGAGAATTTTTGTCATTAAATACGGCCATTTGGGCAGCCGTCTTTTTTTATGTAGGAATTCCTTTTATCCCGCATGCAGCGCAGGGTGTTGATCTCGCCCCCATTTTCTACTCGGTTTGGGCCTTTTATGCATTTATACGGTGGAGAAAGACCGAGCGCATAGCCTGGCTTAGCCTCGCAGGAGTTTTGGCAGGTCTCTGCGCAGGAACAAAGTACACCGGGATCTATACACCCTTGGCACTCTTTTTTTTGGTTGTGTTGGCTATCTTAAAAGACCGCAAAACGGCAGGAGGGAATGACTCTTTGGCTGGTCGTGCCCTTATGCTTTTCCTTTTTTTCGGGCTTCTCTCGGGATGTCCCTGGTATTTAAAAAATTGGCTCGTGACAGGCAATCCGATCTATCCCATACTCTATCCCTTGCTGGGCGGAAGGGGCTGGAACATGTCCTCCTACCTGGAAGGGATCAAACGATTAAATGCAGATATGGGGCTGCTGGGCCGCAGTTTTTTTGACTATGTGATCTCACCGCTGAAGCTCATTTTTTTACAGAACAGGATATTCGTAAGAGGGGGGATGGGACTTCTAACCTTGAGTTTTTTTCCTGTTCTCTTCTTGCTCGGAAAAAGATTTATCCAGCGATATTCCTGGCTGTTAATCTTTTCTCTTCCATTTTATGCAGTGTGGGTCATATTCTCCCAGCACGGCAGGTTTCTTCTGCCTCTGGTGGCACTCTGGTCTATCCCATGTGCCGAGGCAGCCTTCGAGCTTATCAAGAAAGGTGGATATCTCCGTGTCCTTTCGGTATTAATCCTGCTTTTAGGGATTGGCATGGGAGCTGTGCTCGCCCCTGTCTACGCCTCAAGATTTATCCCCGTTGTGATCGGAGCTGAATCCAGAGACTCTTTCCTTTCGAAAACCACCATGTTCTATCAGGACATCCAATGGATGAACAATAACCTGCCGGCAGGATCCCTGGTTATGTCCGATTTCGTGAATTTGTATTACCTGGACAGGCCCAGCATCTGGATGAATGCCCGCAATGCGGCCTGGATCGATTACAGCCGCATTGAAACCACAGAAGATGTACTAAAAAGGGGTATTGAATTAGGCATAACACACATTTTTGTTATGGGCGAACCTAGCATCAAGGAATGGGATGACCTTGTTGCCAAAGAATTGTTAAAACGTCTGTACTATAATCCTAAAGGCTGGGCGATTTTCAGCATCTCTATGGGTATTTCACTCGAAGTTCCGGTTGCTGTCTACTCGGTGCAATAGGCTATTTTGCCTAAGGCCTCCATTGCCCAGCGATCGATTTTGCCCTACGGCCGGCTTTCTGGTATAAAGATGAATCAGCTATGTTTATCACTCTATCCCAAAATTTAAGCTACTGCTTTGGAGTGGAGCGGACCTTGACATTGGTAGAAGAACTCCTGGAACAGAATTCGGAAAAGAAATACTACATGCTGGGAGAGATCGTCCATAATGAACATGTCATCAATGACCTAAAATCCAAGGGACTGCAGGTCATTTCTGACCTGGAACAGATTGAGGCAAAAGGCACCGTGATCATCCAGAGTCATGGGACCAGCAAACAATCCTTAGAAACACTTAAAACCCGCAAGATTGATTATATCGACGCCACATGCCCCATGGTAATAAAAATACATAGGGAGATAGGCAAATTGGAAGCTGCCGGGTATTTTCCGGTGATCATCGGAAAGCAAGGCCACGATGAGGTACAGGGGATTGCCGGCCAAGTGAAAGAGGCCTTGATCATAGGAGATGCCTTGGATGTCGATCCAGACGATTTTTCCGACAGGGAAAAAGTCGGCATCGTCGTGCAGTCGACCTATATCCGCGCCAAGGCTCTGGCTATTTTGGAAAAGATAAAAACCTTGGTTCCTGAGGTTAGGTTCATTGACACCATCTGCCGGCCCACCACAGAAAGGCAGACAGAGGTAGAAAACATCGCCGGGAAATATGATTTTATCTTTATCGTCGGATCCAAAGCCAGTGCCAACACACGCCATCTCTACAAGCTGGCCGGCGGCACCAAAAGCCGAGTTTATTTGGTCGATGACCCGGAAGCAATACGCGCTCTTCCCATTCCCCCGAAAGCTACCGTGTTTATCGCTTCCGGCGCTTCCACCCCCAAATACCTGATCGAACAGGTCGTCTCGATATTAGCCCAGAAAGGGTCATAACATCATGGAGTTCTTCAATCGTCAGAAACAGGAGATCGCAGCTTTTATTTCCGATTTCCTGCAGCAGAAACAGCAGGAATTTGCACAGGTCAATTCTTGGGGCCGGGATGTGGTCAAAAGGCTCGTTCCCTTTATCAGCTCCGGCAAGATGCTCCGGGGTGGATTGGTAAACTATGGCTCCCTCATTAGCAAAGGAAAAGTATGCCCTTCTGTCTTTCCGGCCGCCGCCGCTGTCGAGCTCATCCAGGCCGCGCTTCTCATCCACGATGATATCATCGACCGGGACAAATCCCGCCGTGGATTTCCATCGCTATATTATCAATACGTAGCGCTGGGAGAAGACCAAGGGATGAGCGAAGCCGATCACTTTGGGCAAGGCATGGGGATATGCATGGGAGATGTTGGTTTTTTCCTGGCCTTTGAGCTCTTCTTACGGCTTGAGCATGAGACTGCGGCCAAAGAGCGCATCATCCACCTCTGGTCGCAAGAGCTCTGTTACGTAGGGCTTGCACAGATGCAGGACCTGTATTACGGGGAAACCGCTGCAGAAATAGCCGAAGAGGAGATCCTGAGACTTTATCGTTACAAAACCGCTCGATATTCCTTCTCGCTGCCGCTTATGACCGGAGCCATTTTGGGAGGGGCGGGCCAGAGCTTGTTAGGCAGTTTAGAAAAATGCGGCATCGATTTCGGCCTGCTTTTCCAACTCAAAGACGACGAACTGGGCCTATATGGCTCGGAAGAGGAAATTGGCAAACCCGTAGGCTCCGATATCAGAGAATGCAAAAAGACCCTGCATTCCCATTTTTTGCACAAGCTTGCCAGTTCTGATGACCTGGAACGATACGCTGAAATCAGTAAAAGTGAAGACTTTTCCCCTGGATTAATGCACGAAGTGCGGAACATGCTGAAAAAATATGGGATCGATGAGATCATACACGGCAGGATGAGGGCGTTGCAGGCCGAGATCGAAAAAGAGATCCAAGAACTGGATGTTCAAGAAAAGCACAGAACCATCCTCTATCAACTCCTGGACTATTCCCAGAACCGCAGCAAATAATGCTGCTTGTAATAGGCTATTGATCAGGAAATAGACTTTCAGATCACGCTATTACTTTTTAGGTTCAGAACCTGAGAAAGCCTGGTAACGGGGGTCCTGCCGCAGCTCTGTAAAATCAGGGCTTTCTTCGATATCTCCGATACCGCCACCAAGGCGAATAATCTCTTCTATGGTCTCGAGTGCCTTCTGACGCAGGCCGGCCAGCTCATAGACTTTTGCACACACCAGCAGGACCTCCACATTTTGCGGCTCCAGATCCAAGGCCTGGGCCGCGCTTGCCAAAGCACTGCTTTTTTCGCCGACCAGAGCGTGATACCGCCCCAACTGGGAGTAAGCTTTAGCACTTTTGCTGCGTTTGAGCTCTTTTTCCGCCAATTGAATGGCCTGCCTGTAATATTCGTTCGCATTCTCGATCTCTCCCAGGAATCGACAAGCGTCAGCCAGGTTGCCTTTAACTGTGTAGTTGTTCCTATCCAAATTGCTGGCTTCCTGGAACATCTCCTTAGCTTTTTTATAGTCACGCTCATAAAAGAAATAGATGGTCCCAAGGTTAGAAAAATTGACATAGCTGGGCTTTATGGCCAGGGCCTGCTCCAAGTTTTCGATGGCGAGGTCATATTTTTCTTGGCGGAAATAAAGCACTGCCAAAAGATCGTACCCATCTACCATCCTGGGAGCGAGGGTTTTAAGCTTGAGGAACATTTTTTCAGCATCGATATACTGTCCTTGGAGAAAATAAAACACACCTAAATAGCGATAGCCCCTCCAATAATCGGGTTTTTGGGCGATCACTTCTTTAAATTCTGTTTCTGCCTCTTCCATTCTACCCAACTTCTCATAGGTATAAGCGAGCTCGCGCCTGGACAAAAAATCGCTAGGGTCAAGTTCCAGAGCCCGAAGCAAATGATTTTCAGCCAGTTGGTAATCTCCCAGATTTCGGTACATAAATCCTAGTGCATAATGAACAGGCACCAGTTCTTCATCCAATTTGAGAGCTTGTGCATAATAGAGTTTAGCTTGATCCAACCAAGATGGGTCTTTCGTCTGCTCCCATTTTTCCCAATGCGCATCGCCCAGACGCACGACTGCAAGAGCATATCCCGGGTCTTTCTCAATGCCTAGACTAAAAAGCTGAATGGCCTGGTCAAAATCGACATCATCTTCTGTACTGTTTAACACACCCAGACCCTCGATAAAATAAACCCAGGCATCCGGATCGGATGTCCTCTGGGAATCCAGTGTCATATCCACTCCGGGTTTCATTTCAAAAGCCAGCATCTCCACGACTGCCAAGACGGCCATATTGTACAAAGAGGTGATCTCATCCCGGGAAACTTCGATATCCCGGGATTTCAACTGCTTGGGCGGATTGGTGCTGTTAAGGCTCAACATCAATCTGACCTTGTCCAATACCGGGACCATCTGCCCAGCGACCACGAGATTAATCCTTAGCGTCTCCCAGGCTTTGCCCGCGCTCTCAATCTCCTTGGCATCGATATGAGGGACGACCTGTAGAGATCCCTGGAGACTCTCTAACTGCGTGATTTGATTTGTCAGAGTCTCCACCAAACCCGTGCTGATGGATTTAAGCTGAGGGTCATCCTCACTGACAGAAAACGGCAGGATAGCCAGATATTTAGCTTGGGGAGACGAACCGAGTCCGATAATTTTGCGGACTTGGTCTCTCACAGGAGGGACAACCCAGGCCACAAGCAGGATCAGGAAGACTCCCGTGAGGGGCAGAACAAAACGGGAGCGCTTTAACGGTTTTTTGGATGGAAGCACTGCCATCGTCTGGGTAGAAAAAAGTCGGCCTGAATCCATATTCCTGATCAGCCGTTTCAAATCTGCTTTAAGATCCAAGGCTGTTTGATAGCGGGCATTTCGGTCCTTCTCTAGACAGCGATTGATGATCATTTCCAGTTCAAGCGGGATGCCGCTCCTCATTCCTGTTACAGGTTTAGGATCGTTGTTCAGGATCCCATACAAGGTGGATTGATCGTTTCCCCCTTCAAAAGGAAGCAGCCCTGTGATCATCTGGTAGATCACAACCCCAAAAGACCAGATATCCGTGCGGCCGTCCAAAGGCTTTCCCGCTGCCTGTTCCGGAGACATATAGGCCACGGTCCCAACCACATTTGCAGTCCTGGTGACTCTGGTTTCATCGCTGTGTTGAGCCAGGCCAAAATCCATAACCTTGGCTTGGTCTTTGGGAGTAAGCATGATATTGGAGCTTTTGATATCCCTGTGGACGATATTGTGTTCATGTGCTTCTTGTAGACCTCCGGCGACCTGAATTGCAATCTCTAGAGTCCTCTCGATAGATAGCGGGCCGGATCGGATCACTTCTTTCAGGCTTTGTCCTTTTAGAAACTCCATGGCGATAAAGGTTTTGCTCTCAGCCTCGTCTATTTCGTAGATGGTACTGATGTTGGGATGATTTAACGAAGCAGCCAGCTGAGCTTCTTTAACAAAACGGATTCTGCTCTCATCATCGTCGAACATAATCGTGTCGATAAATTTCAAGGCCACGGTCCGTTTGAGGTTGGTGTCTTCCGCCTTGTAAACGACTCCCATGCCGCCCTTGCCCAACTGTTCCAGAATCTTGTAATGAGAAAAAGTTTGACCAAGCATTAGCGCATTCCCCTGATGCCTTACCTTAATACAATATATCCAAGTCAGTAAAGTGTCAAATCTAAAAATAATCTAAAGCCCTGGCCCCATGTAAACAAACTTTGCATTCCTGAACGAAAGCACACTGAATACGCAAACCTTAAACTCTTAAATAATCACCCACTTTCAGCCTCTACCAGGGTCAATAAGGAACATTAGCTTTTTCTGTAAGTAACCAGGCTTCCTGGCACATAATTTGCATTTATTATAAAATAGCGTAATATAAAAATAGGTTGCTTCACCCGTTCGGGCTTCGTAATGACATCATAAGAAATATAGTAGATAAGGAATAAATTAAGTACAAATTGGGAGAGGACTAGAATGAAGAGATTTTTGCTCTTGGCGGTTTCATTGACCTTGAGCATGAGTCTGAGTGCTCAAGAATCTTTTGTGGAACAATCCCTGGTCATTAACATAGAAGTGCCTGTCCGCGTCTTCAAAGATGGTACGTTTATAGAAGATTTGACAAAGAAAGATTTTAAAATATTCGAAGAAGGCAAAGAACAGAAGATAGAAGCGGTGTATTTTATCAAAAAAAGAACCGTGGAAAGGAGCGAGGAAAGCAAACGCTTCAACCCGGAAACCGATCGCAATTTTTTCCTCTTTTTTGAATTGTCCGAATACGATGCCAGAATCGGCGAAGCCATAGAGTGGTTTGTCAACACCGTGATCTATCCCGGAGACAATCTTTATATCATTACCCCTATTAAAACCTACCACCTTCGTCCCAAAGCCATGGAAGCCAAGCTCAGGGAAGAAATATCTGCCGAATTAATAGGACTGATCAGAAAAGATACGCTCCTGGGCAATGCCGAATACAGGACTTTAATCAGAGACATGTCCGACATCACCCGACAGTTGACAGCCGTAATTAACGGCGCCGAGGCCGGCGCTTTTGCCGCCCCCGTTCCCATAGGGGCGAGTGATGCTGATACACGGATGGTTCAGGACGTAGCACTCAACCAACTGCTGCTTCAGTATTCGGATCAACTGGGAAGACTGGACAGCTTAAGGCAAGTCGACCAATTTAAGCTCTTGGACTTTGCAGAATATCTCAAATATCAATTTGGACAAAAATACGTCTTCATGTTCTATGAGCAGGAGTTCGTGCCGCAAATCTCAGAGCAGTTGATCGAGCGTTTTAAAAGTTCCTACATGGACAGCATGGACCAGGTCTTCAGAGCCATGACCTTGTTTGATTTTCATGTAAGGGATACTTCATTCGATGTAAAAAAGGTGAGGCAGGCCTACGCCGACGCATCCACCGCCATACATTTCCTTTTTTTCACACGTCGCCCTGAGCGAGAGTTCGGTGTTACGATGAGGGACGGCTCAGAAGATATCTACAGTGCTTTTCGACAAATGGCCCAAGCTACCGGTGGTTTGACAGAGGTCTCTTCAAGGCCTATCAGCTCCCTTCAGCATGCAGTCGAAGCCTCAGAGAACTACTATCTGCTTTATTACGCTCCTAAAGAATATATTCCGGACGGAAAATTTAGAACGATCAAGGTAACAGTCAAAGGAAAATCGCTAAAAGTTATCCATCGAGAGGGGTATTTCAGCAACTAGCTGCTTAACTGTCCCCTAATATTCCGTTGATTCAGTATAAATAAGGAGAAAGCTATAAAATGAAAAAACCGATAATATTGCTCACTTTACTTGCAGCCTCGCTGCTTTCGGCTTCCAGCTTGTATCCACAGGTGGAACAGCACGAAGTCACTGTCACCAGTGTGGCGGTACCCGTTCGCGTCTTCGCAAACGACACATTCATCGATAATTTAAAGATCACCGACTTTGAGATCTACGAAGAGGGTGTCCTCCAAGATATCGACGCATTGTATTTGACCAAAGAAAATCGCATCGCCCGGGAAGAGGAATACAAGGAGTATTATCCAGATACATCCCGCCATTTCTATATGATCTTCCAGATTACAGATTACAATCCTAAATTCTCCGAGACCATAGACCATCTGTTTAAGAATGTACTCCTGCCAGGAGACTCTCTGGAGATCATGACTCCCGTAAGCAATTACACGCTATCTCCCCAGGCCTGGGAGAGTAAACCCAGGGACGTGCTCTCACAAGAGCTGCAGGGACTCGTTCGTAAAGATGCCAAGATGGGAGCCGCGGCCTACCGCAGCCTGATGCAGGATCTGAAGCGATTGGTCAGGGCCCTCTCAGGGACTGGTCAAGCCTCGGGATTCGGAGACTCCGGCGCCACAACATCCGGTTTTTCCCTTGAGTTTTTGCTCCCCCGCTATAGGCAGACCTTGGAAAAAATGGAAACCCTGCGCATCGTGGATGAAAGCCGCTTTGTTGGTTTTGCGAGTAAATTGAAGCGGATACAGGGGCAGAAAAACGTATTCTTTTTTTATCAACGAGAATTCCGCCCGGAGATCCAACCTCGCATCGTCTCCATGTACATGAGCGCTTACCAAGACCAACCCGGTATCCTGGGAGATCTTCAAGACTTGATGAACTTTTACCGCCGTGATTCTCGGGTTAATGCAGAGGTGATTCAACAGGCCTACGCTGACTGTTCGGTGTTTTTTAACTTCATCTTCATGAACAAAGAACCCGAGCATGTTTCAGGGATCTACATGCGCGAACAATCCGAAGACCTCTTTGAGCTTTTATCCCAGATCGCCAATTCCTCAGGAGGAGTCATCGACACTGCCCATGATCCTTCTATCGCATTTAAAAATGGGCTTGTGAAAGCCAATGCTTTCTACATCCTCTACTACACTCCAAAAAACTACCAAAAGGATGGGGCCTTCAAATCGATCGAGGTGAAACTCAAAGAAAAAAACTACAAACTCGCCTATCGCAAGGGTTATTATTCCAACTAGTCTGGTATTCCTAGATCTTAATGACGGTGGAGATCTTTGTGCATGATCTTTCTTAGGTCTTCAATCCGGCCATATCCTTTCAGGTCGAAGTCTTCCCTCTTCAGCAGGTCGACCACATAATCCACGATAGGCTTGGGGAATACATCTTCGCGTTCATAAAGGTCCCGCTTTTGCGCCAGGATTTGACTCGATTCCACACAATTGGCCGGCAGAGAAGAAAATCCATCAAGCACTCCTTCATCACCGCTGATCCGACCTGTCACATACAGTTTTTCTGCAAATGCAACTGCCTCTGGAGTTCGAAATCCCCAGTCAGCAGCCATGGAGATCCCCGCCAGCAGCAGATGGATAAGTGCGCTGCCGTCCGCACTCCGCAGTTCGATCGTCTTGCTCTTCTCGAATCCTCCAAAATCCGATTCTTCTTGGGGATTGATCTGCTTGGCGATGTTTCGCACCTCGGACCAGGCGAGAGGCACACGGATAAGAGCGCTGCGGTTGAGTCCACTCCAAAAAATCTTGGTAGGAGCTTCCTGATGTGGGACCAAGCGCATGTAAGAGGAAGCCACAGTATTACCAAAAGCCAAAAGGGAGTCGGCATAGTGGCATAGCCCCCCCACCAGCTTCATGGCCTTTTCCGACAACCGGCCGTCCGGTCCTTCCATGATATTCTGCCCTTCCTGCATAAGCTGCAGATGAACGTGCATACCGTTCCCTGCCACTCCATCTTCGATCTTGGGCGCAAAAGTAGCCACACATCCGTGCCGAAATGCCACGTTCCGGATCAACCACCGGGTCAAAACCATGGCATCGGCCATCTCTTCAACCGGCCGCGGTAGAAACTCCACTTCCATCTGTTCACCCTGCTGGCCGTCGATCTCATCCAGTTCAGATTCGATCTTATCGATGAATCCGACTTCACTGTGGGCATATTTTACGGCATCGGTTATCTGTGTGATATGCCGGACGATCTCGGTTAGAACATCCCCGCGCTTTAAAAAGGGAGATGATTCATGGTAGCCGCCCTGGGATTCCTTCTGAAAGGTATGGGGCTCCCGGGCAGAGATAAGATAAAACTCGATCTCCCCCAAGGCATACAGGTCTAATCCGGAGCTTTCACGAAACAGGGCATGGGCCTTTGCCAGAATATTGTCCGGTGCAAACGAGGCGCGCGCCCCGTCCTGCGTCACATAACGGCAGACAAAGTCCAGGCTACCCTGATCAAAAGGATTAAAAAAGGCGGTCCTGTATTCAGGCACAACATAGACATCGGATAGGGCAGTCTCCACCAGCCCCTTAAAGAGTGAGGAACCGTCCACCCTCTCGCCTTCAGCCAATATCTTTTCCGCCCGTTTACGGTCTGAAACCGGAAGCATCAGTTCTTTTAAGCGCCCGTCCAATGCGGTGTAATGGAAGGTGATGCGTTCGATCTGTTTTTTTTCTATGATCGACAAAAGATCTTCACGTTGAAACTCACAAGGAGGCTTATTTAGAATCTGCGAAAGAGGATTGGTCAAAGCGTAGGAAAAACGATCTTCTGACATAACAACACTCTCCTTTTATTCGATACCTATTTCTAAAGTGAATGGTTATTTTACGAGAAAACAAGCAGTCATTGCAATCTTGGTTGGAATCGAGCTCGAATTGAGTTCCAGAATGAGTTGATGCCGGCGCAGGGCTAGGCATAATCTCAGAAAATTCCGAAGCAATAGATCAGAATAAAGGATTCATCAAGGGGAAGCGAGAGAAAGGAGCCGCCCCCTCCTTTTAGGCACCCATTTTTCCTTTTGCTGGCGAACAGCCCTTCTCTCTGGTAGTAACGTCATTACCACTAAGGGTGGTATTAATATAGGATGGGGATGCGTGCTTGTCAACCAGGACAAATATATTTTTCACTAGGTATGCTATTATAAGGGTGAAATGGAGTTGAAATGCTAAAAAGATACCAAGTCCTCCTGCCGGATTGGCTGGAAAACTATATCAAGTATCAGAC
>JAUWSR010000177.1 GCA_030609975.1 Acidobacteriota bacterium
CAAATCCATTTCAAATTGTATGCGTCGGCAGATAGGGGTGGATATCATATCAACGATCTTCTTCTGCTCAGCCCAAAAGACGGGGAGATAAAACAAGCGGCTCGATGGTGTATGACGCATGATGTATCCTCGGCATTTAGATTGGTTTTAATGGAATTGTTAAAAGAATTGGGATTTTTAAAAACCGATGAAAGTATTTAAGCACTATCTCCTCGAGTCCATCCTTCATATACTCTGGAAACAGTGGTCTGCGGTCGGGATATATTCCAATATAGAGGCGGAATACTCATTTATTATAGATCCAGAATCTCTTCTTTGCGCCACTTGTTCTTTTGGCCGTTTTGATCAAAGGCTTTTTGATGAAGCCATGGTTTGGTTTCGCGAAAATGGACATTTACTGAATATAGATCGACTCAAAACCGTATTAAGGAATTTCGAAGAATTTGAAATAAAAACACTTGGAGCCATTGCAGAATATCTTGTCATCAAAGAAAAAAAAAGAAAATGGGAACGAGTTGTTCGTTTTTGCGAAAAGACAATAAATGAAAAAGACGCACAGAAATATTTTTTAACCAAGGATTTCAATTCATTGCCCGTAATTGGAAAGCCTGATAAAATCTTTCAGAAATGGGGCCTGCTGCGGTCCGAAGTCAACTTACCTAAGACAAATCATGTATTAGATTTTGAGCGGCCATCCAACATCTTGTTTAAGTTGAGATCTTTTTTTGGTGTCAATGCGAGAGCCGATATCTGTGCGTTTCTCTTGCTTTGCAAGGAAGACAATTCGTTGCAGATCTCTAAGAAAGTAAATTTTAATCAGCGCAATGTTTACCAGGTGCTCAATCAACTATATGCATCAGGTCTTTTGGAAAAGAAATACGCTGGACAAAGAAGTTTGTATACCTTCAATAAGGAGCGTTGGACCACTTTCTTAAAATTCGATGGCAGCATATCTTATGTTGTATGGTCTAAGATTTTTTCACCTCTATCCTATCTATTCAAACAGCTACTAAATTATCCTGAGTTGTTTAAAGATGCATATTTGACGTCATCAAAGCTGCGGGAAATCTCAGAAGTATTCGTTCCTGAGATTGAAGCTTCATGCTTATTAACAAGCACTATGTCTTCGAAAAATAAAATCGGAGAGTCTTTTACTCTTCATTTTGAGAATTATGTTAGAGAAATTCTTAATCAATTGCTTTTATCCCATAAAAGCTCACTCTAAGCCATGAAAAACCTTAATTTAAAGAGCTAACTTTATTGTTTTCAATCGTGTCTTGGGGGCTGCCCCCGAATCCGCGATGGAGTATCATGAAAAAAAGGCAAAGTCCCGAGTAGAACGCTTTGTTGAATTTCAATACCCTGGCAAGTAAAATAGGCAGGTTGAATTGTTTATGCTAAAAAGATTCCGAGTTCCCCTCTTCTTGTGGTTGGCCTTCATTCTGTTAGGGCCAGCTTTTCTGGGCGCAGAAACAAAGACCTCTGTTTCCTTTCTGGAGATCCTGGTGTCTCCCCGCTCAGTGATCCCAGGCCAATCCTTCAAGGTCCTAGTCACAGCAGAAGAGCAAATAACCCCAGCTTCCCTGATGATTTCAGGCCCTAAAGGCAGTCTCCCAGCAATCCGAGTTAAGACCGGAGGAGGACGACCCTATTGGTGGCTGGGGGAATATCAGGCCATATATGCAGGGGAGCACCAAATCGTTTTTCGAGGAAACAATAAGATTCTAGGAGCTCGGGACTTTATTGTTTCTCAATCCCCCCAGCTGAGATCTCCCAGCCGCTTTATCTGGGCCAGTGAAAAAGAGTGGGATCGAGGGATGGAGAATCTTTTTTCGGCATGGCTTGAGCTGCTATTCCTGGAGAGTGAGGAAGGGGCGACCTGGAAACACCTGCATGAGGTGACCCGAGACGCTGAAAAGAACATGCTCCATAATTATCTTGGATTGGAGGAGGATGCGGTCAACCGTAGATATCCTTTGGTTATAGAGCCGGACTGTGCGGACAATCCCTTCATTCTCAGGGCCTACTTTGCCTGGAAGCTAGGGCTTCCCTACGGACACCACCGCTGTGATTTTGGATACGGGATCCGCGCCCCTCAATGCGCAGAATGGAGCGACAATTTATCCCTCAGGCAAGTAGAGACCAGCGACATGAGGGCCTTCCAGCGTTTCGTACACGTGATCAGAAACACCATCCACTCCGGCAGCGCCCGAACCCAGCTTGCCTCAGACCAGACTGACCTCTATCCTGTGCCGCTGCAGAGACATCAGCTGAGGCCGGGCGTGGTTTATGCCGATCCTTACGGACATACCTTGACGCTTGTCCGCTGGATACCCCAGACTGAACATGAATCAGGGCAGCTGTTGGCCGTGGATGCGCAGCCGGATGGAACGATCGCCGTAAAACGCTTCTGGCAGGGCAATTTTCTGTTTGCCACCCAGAACGTAAGGGGAGAACCGGGATTCAAGGCCTTCCGACCTATCGTTCGCAAAAACGACACCTTTCGCCTGCTTAACAATCAGGAGATCGCGGAGCACCCCGGCTATGGCAACTACTCGCTCGAGCAGCATGGGCTGGCAAGGGAAGATTTTTATGATATCCTGGATCGTTTGATCAATCCCCGTCCGCTCGATCCTGCGCAGGCCTTGGAGGAGCTGTTTAAAGCCGTTTATGACAGGCTCTTGGCTCGGGTCATCGCGGTAGAGAACGGCGAAAATTACATGCGGGAAGCAGGTTATGCAGTTGTGCCTATGCCTTCCGGAGCCGGCATATTTCAGACAATCGGCCCTTGGGAAAATTTTTCCACTCCATCTCGTGATATGCGGTTGTTGATCGCCTTGGATGTCCTTCTGGATTTTCCCGAAAGAGTGAAAAGAAAACCGGATGCGTTCCAGATCCCGGCAGGTAAGAGTACAGAGATCCAAATGGAGTTGGAGGGTCTTTTTCGAACAAGATCTCAGGAAATGACCATATCCTATACGCAGTCGGATGGAATTGACCAGGTTCTTACCTTAGCAGAGATTCTGCAGCGCTTGGAAGCGCTGGAGATGGCTTACAATCCCAATGACTGTGTGGAGATCCGCTGGGGTGCACGCGAAGGAAGCGAGGAGTTTTCCGCCTGCAGCCGCCGCGCACCGCTTGCTCAGCGTCAAAAAATGGCCGCGTACCGCAGCTGGTTTAAAAATCGGATCATCCCGGTCCGGTAACCTGATCGGATACCCAAAGAGCTTTCCATCCCTGACCAGGAAGGAGATCAAACCAAGTTCAGAAATCCTAAATTTATTCCGATTTAACGGCCAAATGGATCGCTGCTATGCTGAGGAGCAGAGGGGTGGCCCGGACCTGATCGAATCCCGCTTCTCTCAGGAAAGAGGTAAATTCCCCGGAGGCATAAAAACGTGGGATGGTGTGAGACAGGTATTTATATCCAGCCTTGGAGCCGGAGAAAAGATACCCCACCGGTTTGACCACCGTACGAATATAAAGATGGAAAAGGCGTCGGAGCCATGGGGGTTGGGGTTGGCTGGTCTCCAGGTTAAGAAAAATGCCTCCCGGTTTGAGAACCCGACAGAACTCCCGCAGGCAGGCGGATAAATAATCTGGATTGGGATTCAGGTTTCGGGTCGCAAAGGAGATGGTGATGAGGTCAAAGGTGTTGTCTGCAAAGGGAAGCCGGGTTACGTCTCCCAGGCTGAATAATCCTTGCTCCAGGCCTTTTTTCTCGCGTGCCCTCTCCAACATGGGCAGGCTGAAATCCAGGGCCAACACCTGAACATCATCCCGAGAGCGAGCCAGGGCCTGCGCCAGCTCTCCGGTCCCACTGCAGACATCCATCCAGAGTCCGCCGCGCATGGCAGAGGTGGTTTTTACGGCTCGCTTCCTCCAACGGATATCAAAACCCCACGTCAGGATGTGATTGACCAATTCATAGGTCGGGGCAACCTCCTGGTAGATCTTTTGGACGGCCTTTTTCATCGGCCTCTTACGCCTCCTTGATGATTTCATCCCATTTTAAAGCATTGTGACATTTTATCAACTCTAGCTTCATAGAATTCTTTATATCCATGCAATAAAATGATCTCTACAAGAGAGTCCCTATAAATCAAGCTTGAATGAAGCTTGACAGATGAGCTGTTATTAGGTAATATACATGCGCGTATGTATGTATAGGCATATAAAATGAAACGGACAAAAGCTGAGGCAGATAAAACCAGGCAGGACCTCATACGCTCGGCCTGGCATATCTTCAGCCAAAAGGGATATGCCGAAACCCGGTTGTCAGACATTGCCAGGGATGCAGGAGTTACCCGTGGCGCCATCTATTGGCATTTTGGAAACAAGGAAAACCTTTTGGTTTCTCTATTTAAAGAAAGGGCAGACAGCTATTTTACGATCATTGCCGAAATTTTAGAAAAAGATTTGAATCCAATGGAAAAAATAAAGGCGATCCTGGTCAATATCATCAAAAAAATGGAGACCGATGATCAGTTTAAGGCGGAAGAGATCCTTATGCTGCGCAGGAGGGATGACAAGGCGGGATTTCAACAGATTCATGATTACATCAAACAAAGAACGAAAAAGCATGCTGAATTATTGCTCAGGATTATCGTGGAAGGACAAAAAAGAGGAGAGATAAGAAACGGGATTGATCCCCAGAACATTGTATCTCTCTTTTTCGTATTTATAGGAGGATTCGCAAAATTGAAACTGCATAGAGGCGCCTCTTCCTTTGTGATTCCTGATTTAGAAGAGCTGGTCGATCTGTTTCTGATGGGGATCAAGGCAGATAATTTAAAGGATTTATAACTCCAGAGGAATTATGCTAAAATATGGCCTTTAATTCGAAGGTAAGACTGAGGGAAAGCGAAGGAAAACATCGGACCTTAATATAGATTCGCTCTTTTCTTAAATCCTTCTTTCTAACCTGGGTTATTCACGAGTCGAGGTTGCTGCAGCGGCGAGGCAGTGGCCCGTGAAGCTGTACTAAGGTACCGCGAACAGGCTAAAAGGCCAACAAATATTTACTAAGGACAGAAAGATGAAAAATCTGAAAATCCGGTTCACCCATATTCTCAAGGTTTTCCTGGGCCCTGTGCTGGGAATTAATCTGATGCTGATGCTCGTGCCGGCTTCTCCCGGCGCTCAAGAAGCCGACTCGCAGACCTTCAGCCTGAAGCAGGCAAGGGAATTTGCCATCCAGCACAACTACGATGCACAAAAATCCCTGATGGATGTATCCATCGCAGCTAAAATACGAAGGCAGACCGTGGGCGCAGGCCTGCCCCAGATCAACTCGTCTGTCAGCTATCAAAATAATCTCGAACTACCCACAGTGCTGATCCCCGATTTTTTTGGCGGCAATCCTGATGAATTCATCGAGATTCAGTTCGGCACGCAGCATAATGCTTCCGCCGCTCTCACCGTGAGTCAGTTGGTGTTCAACGGCAGCTATTTTGTGGGGCTGGCCACCTCCCGCATCTACCAGCAGCTGGCGGACCAAGGCTTCGAACGAACACAGCTTCAGGTCAAAGAAACCGTGACCAGCACCTACTACACCATCCTGATCTCCAAGGAAAGCGAAAAGATCATCAACGCCAACCTGGATAACCTCGAGAAGACGCTGTACGAGATCAGGGAAAGCTACAAAGAGGGATTTGTGGAGGAAACGGATGCCGACAATGTTCAGATCAATGTCACCTCCCTAAAAAACACCCTGCAGAACCTGCAGAAGCAGACCAAAACCGCCTATGACCTGCTCAAGTTCCAGATGGGCGTGGATCTTGCAGAAGAGATCGAACTGTCCGAAAGCCTGGACGACGTCTTGACCCGGGCTGGCATCGAAAAGGCCATGGCGGCCACATTCAACCTCAACCAAAGCATAGACTTTCAGCTGACCCAAACACAGGAAAAAATGGCGGAGATGAATTTCAAGAACGAAAAGACCAAATACTGGCCTTCACTCGCGGCATTTTACTCCCTCTCATTCAACGCCCAGCGCAATCGTTTCAACTTTATGGACTTCAGCAATAAATGGTATCGCTCCCAAATCGTTGGCCTGACCCTCGACTTTCCCATTTTTAAAAGCGGTTCGCAAAAAGCTAAGGTTCAACAGGCAGCCATAGAACTCGACCAAGCCCGGACCGCCACCCGTCAGATCGCCCAGGGTTTGCTGCTGCAGGATACTCAGGCTCAGAATTCTCTGAATGCAGCCTATGAAAATTACCTCAATGTCAAGGACAACATGGATCTTTCCCAAAAGGTATATGATGTCACCTTGATCAAATACCAAGAGGGCTTGGCCACAAGCCTGGATCTGACTCAAGCCAATGACCGCTACCTCTTGAGCCAGTCCAATTACATTCAGGCTCTCCTGGCGTTATTGAACTCTAAAAACACTTTGGATAGGATCCGGAACAGTTATGACTGAGGCCCCCGGAAAGAAAAGGAATAAGAAAATGAAAATAAGCAAAGCTTTGACAATTTTGATGTGTGTTGCACTCCTCTTTGCCTGCCGCCCCAACAACAAGCAGGCACAATTGGCCCGCATGGAGAGACAACGGGATGTTTTGAACCAAAAGATAGATTTGTTAAAAGCGGAGATCGCACAGCAGGGAGGGGCGGCCCCTAGAGCTGAGGCCCTCACCTTTGTCAGTATTGCCGAGATGTCTCCCACCCTATTCAAACATTATATCCAGGTACAGGGCACGGTCGAATCCGACAACAACATCCTGATCCCGGCCCAAAGCTCGGGTGTCGTAAAAAAGATCCATGTCAAGGTAGGCAACAACGTCCGCCAAGGCCAATTGTTGGCTGAACTGGACGGCGCTATCCTGGAAAGCAGCATTTCCGAGCTGAAAAACGGCTTAGAGCTGGCCGCCACCATCTACGAAAGACAGGAGCGTCTCTGGAATAAGAACATCGGGAGCGAGATCCAATTTCTGCAGGCTAAAAACAACAAAGAGAACCTGGAAAAAAGACTGGAAACCCTGCAAGAGCAGTACAAGCTCACCAAGATCCGCTCCCCGATCAATGGGACAGTGGATGATGTTCAAATCAAAGAGGGAGAGATGGCTGCGGCTGGTTTCGGTACCATCCGGATCGTGCAGCTTTCCCGGCTCAAAATCACAGCCACTCTTTCCGAGAATTATATCGCCCGCGTCAAGCGGAATGATCTGGTCAAGATAGAGATCCCGGTGGCAGGGGTAGAACTTGAACGCACGATCGATGCCGTAGCCCAGGTTATCGATCCCAACAACCGTACCTTCGAGATCGAGATCCAACTCCCCGCCTCCGAAAGCAATATTAAGCCCAATATGCTGGCCGTGGTCACGATCAACGATTATACCAATCCCGAGGCGCTCACGGTGCCTCAGAATATCATCCAGAAAACGGGAACGGGAAATTTTCTCTTTTCCGCCTCTCAAGAAAACGGACGCTGTATAGCTTCCCGGAGAGCTGTCCAAACCGGAGAGAGCTACAACAACAGGGTCGAGATCCTGGCAGGGCTCGAACCGGGTGACCAAGTTGTGATCTCCGGATTCCAGAATTTGGCTAACGGACAGGGTATTTCCGTTACAAATCAGGATTAGGATTTTACGTCACAAAAAAGAAGGTTAAGATGAAGGACAAGGATTTCAAACTCACCAACATCGCTATCCGTAACCGCACGACGGTCTATATCTTCACGGTACTCCTAGTGATCTTTGGTATTATTCAGTATAACTCTACGCCCAAAGAAAAATTTCCCGAGATGGTATTTCCCTATTTCATGATCGGGAC
>JAUWSR010000204.1 GCA_030609975.1 Acidobacteriota bacterium
ATCGAGCAGGAAGGCACCTATCCTCTGCCGGAAGCTCAGATGGACCGCTTCCTGATACATGTCTACATCGATTATCCCAGTGAGGAATCCGAACAGAAGATCGTGCAGTTAGTAAGAGGAGAGGACAGCAAGGAGAAGGGCAAAAACAAGGAAGAGGTCAAGATCGCCCAGCAGCACATCTTTTCAGCCCGGGAGCAGATCCTGACTATCCATGTCTCGGAAAGCATGCAAAAATACATCGTCGACCTGGTCTTCGCCACGCGGCAGCCGGAAAAATACGGCGAGGAGCTAAAAAAGTGGATCGAAGTCGGAGCCAGCCCGCGTGGCAGCATCTCTCTGGACAAATGCGCGCGGGTGCACGCCTGGTTTGACGGGCGTGACCACGTCACCCCCGACGATATCCGCGCCATCGTTCACGATGTTTTGCGCCACCGCATCAAACTGAGCTATGAGGCCAATGCCGAGGGCATGAGCAGCAACCAGGTAGTATCAGAAGTCGTGAAATTGGTGGCTGTTCCTTAAGGAGAATTCATCAAATGACAAACAGAGGTTTTAAGAAACTTCTCATATGTCTGCTTCTATTCCTGCCCTTTATTCTACCGGCATGTGAAACCTCAGATAATCAGTCCACAGTCACGCCAAAATCCAGGCTTATTCTGCAGATCACCGTCGATCAACTGCGCGGCGATATGCCCATGAGGTACGAGGAGCGCCTGGGCTCAGGCGGCTTTCGCTATTTGATGGAGCATGGCACACATTACACCAATGTCCATTTTCAGCACGCAGACACCGAAACTCCCGTCGGACATGCATCATTATTCACCGGAACGACACCGGCCCATCATGGTATCGTGGCCGGCAATTGGCTGGACAGACAGACGGGAAAGGTCGTTTATAACATTGAGGATGACCGCTATCCCCTCATCGGTCAGGAACCGAAAAAGGGAGCAGGACGCTCACCAAACAATCTTTTATCCTCTACGATCGGTGATGAGATGGTTATCTCGAACAATCGCAGATCCCGAGTATTCAGCGTTTCGGTTAAAGACCGGGGAGCCGTCCTGCCGGGCGGACATGCCGGCAAAGCCTTTTGGTTCTCAAAACGAAACGGCTCCTTTGAAAGCAGCACCTATTATTACCCGGAATATCCAGAGTGGGTTAAGGAGTGGAACGCGCAAAAATCGGCGGATACCTATAAAGACACACAGTGGGAGCTGCTCAACGATCGTGCCACCTACGTCCACGGCGATATGGATGACCGTCCCTATGAACTCGACTATTTCGATCTGGGCACCACCTTCCCTCATCCTTTCAAGGGCTCCTCGCCTTATTATTATGCGGCTTTGACATTTACACCTATGGGAGACGTGCTGGTAGCGGAATTCGCCAAAGCCATCATCGAAAACGAGGATTTGGGAGGGGACGAATTCCCTGATCTTCTGGCCATAAGTTTTTCCGCAACGGATTATATCGGACATGTGTTCGGCCCCTCTAGCCTGGAAGCAGAGGATAATATCTTAAGAATGGACCGGCTGCTGGACGATCTTTTCCGCTATGTCGATGCGAGAGTCGGCCTCCAAAACACACTGATCGTGCTGACTTCCGACCATGGCATGTGCGAGGCGCCGGAATACATGCAGAGTTTTGGTTGGGAAGTGGGCAGGCTGACATCCGAAACCATCCCCAAAGGGACGGTGAGACAAGCCGTACAAAAACGGTTAGGCATCGAGAACGAAGTCATCCAGCTGTACGAACATCCCTACGTTTATTTAAATGAAGAAGAAATCCGAAATACGCGCTACAGCGTGGCGGAAGTTGAACGGATCGTCGCCGAAGAGATCGTCAAGATCCCGGGATTCCACGCTGCGGTCACACGGACGGATATGGAAAAAGGAACCCTCGCTCCTACTTTGCTGAATAAAAAAATCCTGAACAATTTCCATCCTCATCGTTCGGGAAACGTCCATGTGGTGGCGGAGCAGTTCTGGTATTTTGCTTATGAGATGGATGATGTCACTCAGATCACGGCCATCCATGGATCTCCCTGGTCCTATGATTCCTATGTGCCTCTGTTTTTTGCGGGACATGGTATACCCGCTCAGACTGTGGCCAGGGCAGTGACTCCCTATGATATCGCTCCAACATTGGCAGCTTATCTCAAAATCAAACCACCCTCGGGATCTATTGGAATCCCTCTGGTGGAAGTATTGCGGAAGAAATAAGAAAGGCCGATTGATGCAGTACACACGTGTGAAACCGAGAGAACCCCAAGAAAAACTCACAGGTGTGTATGCCTACCTCGATGATCTGATCCGGATTCAGTTTCAGGCACAAGGTTTCAGCTTCCTGCCCAAGCAGCCGATCAACAGCTTGCTCTCGGGACGCCATGCCTCGCGCCTGAGGGGACGGGGCCTCAACTTCGAAGAGATCCGCCGCTACCTTCCGGGGGATGACATCCGCAACATGGACTGGAAGGTCACAGCCCGCACGCAAAAAGCTCATACCCGGGTCTTCACCGAGGAACGAGACCGGCCGGTCCTGCTGTTGGTTGATCAGCGCCTCTCCATGTTCTTCGGCAGTCGGAAGGTTATGAAATCTGTCACAGCCGCCGAAACAGCCGCGCTGGGAGCCTGGCGAGTCCTGGATGCCGGCGATCGAGTGGGAGCGCTGGTGTTCGACGACAGCGATATCACTGAGATCAAACCTCACCGCAGCCAAAAACGGGTGATGCAGATACTGCAGGCTGTGACCGAAATGAATCATGCTCTACGTATCGATGCCGGGATCACCTCTGCGCCGGGCATGTTGAACCAGGTGCTAAAAAAGACAGCATTTCTTGCCAAGCATGATTATTTGGTTACGATCATCAGCGATCTCAACGGGGCGGATTCCGAGACAGAGCGCTGGGTGTCTCGTATCGCTCGCCACAATGACCTGATCGTCTGCCTGATCTATGACCCGTTGGAAACACAACTGCCGAAAGGCGGCAAGCTCGTGGTGAGTGATGGTGAGTTTCAGTTGGAAGTGGACACATCCAGCGGCAAGGTACAAAAGGATTTCTCGGAAATCTTTAACCAGAAGCTGCAGGATACAAAAGAGTGGTTGTCCAAACGCGGCATTCCCATTCTTCCTTTGAACACTTCAGAAGATGTGGCCTCACAGGTGCGGCGCATCCTGGGATATTCGCCGGGGGTACGGAGAGACTGAGATGCTGACTCCCCAAACAGCGGATCCCCAACTGGAAGGTCTTATCGAGATCACTCCGCCTCAACCGGTAAGCTACCGGCCCGAGACCGTCGGGTGCTTTGTGCTTCTCGGTCTTTTGGTTCTGGCAGTGGCCTGGATCGTTTACCGCCGTTACCGCCGCCACCGAGCCAACCAATACCGCCGCTGGGCCTTGGAAAAACTCGAAGACATCAAGCGGGTCCTTCAGCAAAATTTGGGTTTGGAAAAACCCCTGAGGGAAATTCCGGTTCTGGTCAAACAGACCGCCCTGCATGCCTATCCCAGGCCAGAGGTCGCTTCCTTGAGCGGCGACGACTGGCTGAGGTTTTTGGACGCCAGTTATGGAGGCTCGGGATTTTCGGACGGGGCAGGCCGGATCCTAGCCCACACCGCCTATGAGCCGGCGCAAGAGCTTGAGCGGTACGGGGAAGAGGACATCAATCAGCTCTTGAAGCTCGTCGGCAAATGGATCAAAAAGCACAGGAGCGAGGCCTAGATGTTCGAATTTGCTTATCCCTGGATGTACGTGCTGCTGGTGCTGCCCTTTATGGTCCGACTTCTTTTTAAGCCCTACAAAGAACAACGTGAGGCGGTCCAGGCCCCGTTTTTTGAAAAACTGAAAAAGATCACGGGGCAGGCGCCTGGAAAAGGTGCCGTTGTTCTCCGGCCCCGGCTCTTTCAGAGACTCATGCTGCCGCTGGCCTGGGTGCTTATCGTCACCGCCCTAGCTCGCCCTCAGTGGGTAGAAGATCCCATCACCAAGATCGAATCCGGACGTGACCTGATGCTGGCTGTAGATCTTTCCGGCTCCATGGAGGAACGCGATTTCACCAATCCCGAAGGCAACCGTATTGACCGTCTGGAAGCTGTCAAATTCGTCTTGAATGATTTTATCACCCGCCGCGAGGGAGACCGTCTGGGATTGATCCTGTTCGGAACCACAGCCTACCTTCAGGTGCCGTTTACTCAGGATTACAACACCTTCAGGCTGCTGTTGGATGAGGCCCAGGTCCGGATGGCGGGTCCCCAGACTATGATCGGGGACGCCATCGGACTGGCGATAAAACTCTTTGCGGAGAGCGACTCAGAGAATAAGGTGATGATTCTTCTGACCGACGGTAACGACACTGGAAGCCAGGTGCCGCCCTCCCGGGCGGCTGGGATAGCAAGCCAAAATGGTGTGACCATCCACACCATCGCCATGGGAGATCCCACGACTGCGGGAGAACAAGAGTTGGACATCGAGGCCCTGCAGGAGATCTCCGAGATCACAAAAGGACAGTATTTTATGGGTATGAACAGGGAGGAGTTGGAGGATATCTACCACCGGCTGGATGAACTCGAGCCCGTGGAATTCGAAACCCTATCCTACCGGCCTCGGCAGCCGCTCTACTTCTATCCCCTGGGGATATTCTTCATCATTTATTTGAGCTATCATCTGTTTATGGCTCTACGCAGCCTGATCGGACGCAAGGAGAAACCGGCCCATGCTTGATTTGGGACAGTTCTTCCACTTCCTGAGGCCGGAGTGGCTGTTGACTCTGCTGCCGATCATCCTGCTCTACGGGCTGCTTCTGCGCAGGCAGAGTGCAGCGCGCCAGTGGAAGAAGTTTATCGCTTCCCATCTGCTCCAACACCTCATGATTGGCACAGCGCAGAAAAGACATGTGCGGCCGATCAATCTTCTGCTGCCTGTGCTCATTCTCACAGCTTTAGCCTTGGCTGGTCCCACTTGGATGCAGGAACCTCTGCCTTTTACCGAGGACGAAGCACCGCTGATCATCGCCTTGGATCTTTCGATGGAAATGAATACGGTGGATATCCAACCCTCCCGCCTGGAAAGGGCCAAGCAAAAGGTACGAGACCTGCTGGCGGAAAGAGCTGGAGCCCGGACCGCCCTTCTAGCCTATGCGGGCAGCGCCCACATGATCCTTCCGCTCTCGGACGACGCTCAGATCTTGGAGCTCTATCTGGACTCACTCACGCCCAATATCATGCCGGAGCAGGGGAAAAATGCGGCAGAAGCACTTGCCCTGGCAGAGGAGATGCTATCCCATGAGCAGGCGCCCGGAACAATCCTGTTCATCACCAACGCCATCCCGGAAGCTGCACAGCCGGCCTTCGTAGCTCACAGCCGGGACAGCCTAAATGCCGTGATGGTCCTGGGTGTCGGAACGGTTCAGGGCGGCCCCATACCGACCGGCAGGAATCGCTTCCGGACAGACCGGGAGGGAAACCGCATTACCAGCACACTGGACCGGGAAGGCTTGCAGGTCCTCTCCCAGGAAGCCGGTATATATCTCACTTCGGTCACAGTCGATGACAGCGATGTGCGCCGACTTAACGGCCGCATCAAACGGCATCTGACAGAGATATTGAGTGAGGAGGACAACACCCGCTGGAAGGATTTCGGATATTTTTTGCTCTTTCCCGTCGCCTTCCTAGCCCTATTTTGGTACCGCCGAGGCTGGACCATACAGTGGCTTTCCGGTGTGATCTTGGTGGTCCTTCTATTCCAGCCGGCTCCGGTCGAGGCTCAAACCAATGGTTTTCTCAATCTATGGCTCACGGCGGATCAACAGGGAAGATATCACTTTGAGAAGGGAAATTATGCTGAGGCGGCCCAATGTTTCGAAGATCCGCTCTGGAAAGGGGTGGCGTACTATTATTCTGAAGATTACCAGGCCGCCATTCAACATTTCTCCCGGTTGGAGACAGCAGAGAGCTATTTCAATCTTGGGAATGCCCTCGTTCACATCAACGACTATAAACACGCTGTGGCCAGCTATGACCACGCGCTCGAGATCGAGCCTGGTTTAGCAGAAGCCGAACAGAACCGGAAACTGGTCCAAGCCCTGCTCGAAAAACTGGCCGAGGAAAAGGGGGAAAAGGAGCGCAGTGAGCCAGGATCTCAACTGGGGGCGGATGAGATCGTGATTGCCGACCCGGATGATCCAACCAAGCGGGAAGAGACAGAGGGAGAGCCCATCGAGCTCCAGCAAGAAATGTACAGTGACGAACAGTTGAACGAGATGTGGATGCGCCGTGTGCAGACCAGTCCTGCGGATTTCCTGCGTATAAAGTTTGCTTTCCAACTGCAGGCTAAGGAACGAGAAAAAAGCCAAGATAAGGTGAGGCAGGAACGATGAGACGGGCTCGGTTCAGCCTCCTTTTATCCGCTCTTTACTTGGTTGTTCACATCACGGCTTCAGCCCAAGTTCCTGTCACCGCCCACAAATCCACCGAGCCTAAACCCGTTATGATCCGCTCCAGCCTCGATCCCGAAGCAGGAGCCTACGTGGGTCAGAAAGTAAGGCTTTATATTGAAGTTATGACAAACACCTGGTTCGCCAAGGCACCGCAGTATCCGGAACTGCGCATTCCTCATGCCATCTGCTTGGAATTGAGTCAATTCGGCACAAACTACACGGAACGCATCCAGGGAGAGACCTACGCCATCCAAAGGAAAGAGTATGTGATCTATCCCCAGAGAGCTGAGCGGTATGCCGTTCCTTCTTTGGCTGTGGACATCGTCTATGCCCGTCCGGGTGAATCCGCAGGGGAGATGACTCTAAGCACTGCTCCGCTCGAGTTTGAAGCCCGAATCCCTGAACAAGCGCAAGGTGTGGACTTTTTCGTAAGCACACCGAGACTGCAGATCCACGAGTTATCCGATCGTGTCTTCGAAGACATGAAGGTAGGAGACTCAGTGACCCGGACCATAACTATGACTGCAGACGATTCTGTGGGGATGATGCTTCCTCCCTTGGTGTTCGACCGCATAGAAGGATTGGCCGTTTATCCCAAAATTCCCCGCACTGAGAATACCAGCAATCGGGGAGAGTACACGGGCACCCGCA
>JAUWSR010000195.1 GCA_030609975.1 Acidobacteriota bacterium
AGGGGAGGTACCTTCCGTCTTTAAATTCTGGTGTTTTAGGATTGAAGGATGATGCGGGCATCGACAGTCGTACATCCCTGTCCTTTTTCGAAGACCAGCAAAGGATTGATATCAAGTTCTTTGATCTCTTCGAAATCCGTGACCAGTTGAGACAATCGCTTTAAGCAGTCTTCCACGGCTGCCGTGTCATAGGGAGGCTCTCCCCGAAAACCCTCGAAGATCTTATGCGCTATGGTTCGCTTGATCATCATTTTAGCCGCCAACTCCCGTATGGGTGCCAACCGGAAGGTAACATCTTGAAGGGCTTCTACATAGATCCCGCCCAAGCCGAACATCAGGATGGGCCCGAATTGGGGGTCCCGATTCATTCCCAGTATGACCTCTTTCCCTGGAGGCGCCATTTTTTCAACCACAACGCCTAGGATGCGCGCTTTTGGATTCTTGGCGCGCACGCTCTGGTTGATATCTTTATAAGCTTTTCGGACATCGCTGACATTATTAAGATTGAGCTTGACGCCGCCGAAATCGAATTTGTGGATGACGTCCTGCGAAGCGATCTTTATCGCCACCGGGAATCCAAGCTGACTGGCTGCTTGAATGGCCTGTCCGGAGGTCTTAGCGAAAGCATAAGGGATCACAGGAAATCCGTAGGTTTGCAGAACGGCATAGGCTTCGTGTTCCAGAAGAAAGGAACGGCCTGTGCTCTTTACCGAATCAATGATATTTCTGGCTTTAGCCTTTTCCACCCGGTATTTTTTTATCCCTGTTTCGGCTCGCTGCAGCCATTGTGTAAAACGTGTCATTTCCGCCAGGGCTCGTGCTGCCGATTCGGGGAAGCGATAGGCCGGAATCCCATGAGCTTCGAGAATATCGATGCCGCGCGAAACGTCATATACGCCTAAAAAGCAGCAGACAACCGGCTTGGAGTTTTCTTTTGTGACCTTAACAATAGCGTGTGCTATCTTTTCGACATCGGTGAATGCGGTGGGCGTCAGGATGACGATAGCTGCATGCAGATCCTTGTCTTTGAGGATCTCCCTCAAGGTGGCTTCATATTGTTCGTGCTGCGCCTCGGCAATAAGATCGATGGGATTGTTCAGGCTCACAGCCTCGGAGAGATGCTGGCGGAGGGCCTTTTTAAGGCGCGGAGGGAAGGGGGCGACTTTCAGTCCATGCTGGATACAGGTATCTGTCGCTAGGATCCCTGGTCCACCGGAATTGGTGACAATGGCTACGTTGGCGCCTTTGGGGAGGGGCTGGCTGGAGAAAGCCTTGACATAATCCGATACTTCCTCCAAGGTGTTGCCGCGTATCACTCCTGATTGTTCGAAAATGGCGTCGTAAACACGGTCAGAACCTGCGAGCGAACCTGTATGAGAGGATGCGGCCTTGGCCCCGATCAAAGTACGCCCGGCCTTAAGAGCGATAATGGGTTTGGGATTTTGAACGTGGCTGGTGATGCTTCGGGCGATCGACATAAATTTTCTGCCATCGACCAAGTCTTCGAGATACATGAGGATCACGTCGGTTTTGGGATCGTCTTTGAGATATAGCAAAAGTTCATTTTCATTGAGACCGGCCTTGTTGCCCATGGAGATAAACTTGGAGAATCCGATGTTAGACTCTTTCGCATAATCCAGGACAGCTACACACAAGGCTCCGCTTTGGGAGATGAAGGCGATATTCCCTTCCTCAGGCATTTGTGTGCCAAAAGTGGCGTTTAAGGAGGAGTCGGGATCGGCGTTGATAATACCCAGGCAATTGGGGCCGACCAATGCAATGTCGTGTTTTCGCATGATCTTCTGGATCCGCTGTTCCAGTTCGATGCCGGCGCCTCCCACTTCTTTGAAACCGGCTGAAATGATGAGCGCGGCCTTGATGCTTTTCTGACCGCATTCTTCCAGAACCTCGGGGACGAGAGAAGCGGGAACCAGGATCACCGCTAGATCCAGCACATCCGGGATCTCGATCACGTTGGTGTAACATTTGATTCCCAAGATGCTCCGGGCTTTGGGATTGACGGGATAGACCACTCCTTGAAAGCGGCTGTCGATCAGATTGGCCAGTAGAGAGTGTCCCACGCTGCCGGGGTGTCGTGAGGCGCCCACCACAGCTATGGATTTCGGGTAAAAGACCGAATCTAGTTTTTTCATTTGATTGTCCTCAAGTAAGTCAATGCTTCTCTAGAATACAGAATTTCCCGACCGAAATGCAATTCACAAATTACCAGGCAAACGTTGATCAGCCTTTCTCCCAAAGTAATCCGGAATACGGAACTTGTATTTGTGAGGGTTCCGAGACCGATTTTTCCAATTGGGTTTTAAAACTGGTTTATTGAGAGACGACGGTATATAATTTAAGCTGCTGTTTAAGTGACGACATTTTCTATTAGCCTGGATTATTCATGAGTTGAGGTTGCTGCAGCGGCGAGGAAGTGGCCCCTGAAGGTGTCGGTAAATTTCATGAAAAAGTCAGGTTAGTTACAGGAGGTGAGAATGAAGCAGAATAGATCAACCTTAAACCGCCGGGATTTTATCAAAGGAACCGTGGTGGGTTTGGCCGGATTGTCTGCTGTGAATATTCGTTCTCGGGCGAGCTTCAACTCGACCAAGACGGCGAAGATTGCCCTGGTTAAAACGTCCGATCGTGTGGCTGGTGTGAATGAGTGTCTTAAGCTTTTCAGCTATCAGCCGGTTCGGGATAAAAATGTCTACATCAAACCCAACCTCAATACGGCGGATCCCGCCCCGGGTTCGACCCATAATGACACACTAAGGCAGTTGGTTAAGGCTATCCATGACCAAGGTGCTGCCAAGGTGTCGGTCGGGGACCGCAGCGGCCCCCAACCAACGGCTGAAGTCTTGGAAACCAAAGAACTACCTGCCATGGCAGAAGAGCTGGATTTTGAGCTTATGAATTTTTCAGAATTGAGCGCCCAACACTGGGTGTTGCAGCATCCCAAGGAAAGTCATTGGCCGGACGGATTTCTGTTTGCCCGTCCTGTCCTGGAATCTGGGTATACGATCTCCACCTGCTGCCTAAAAACTCACCAATACGGCGGTGTTTTTACCATGTCCCTTAAGCTCTCCGTGGGATTGCTTCCGCGTACTCAGATGAGAGAACTTCACAATTCTCCTGATATGCGAAAGATGATCGCTGAGATCAATACAGCCTATCAGCCTCAGCTGATCGTAATGGATGGGATCGAGGTGTTTGTAGACGGCGGGCCCATGGAGGGCACACGCAGGAAGGCAGACCTTTTCCTGGCTGGAGATGACCGAGTCGCTATCGATGCTGTTGGGCTGGCCGTTCTGAAAGAATTAGGGGCCAACGAAGCCATCATGGGGCGGAAGATCTTCGCACAAGAGCAAATCCAGAGGGCGGCGGAATTGGGCCTGGGCGTTCAGTCTTCCGAACAGATAGAATTCGTGACACCCGATCGTGCCAGTAAACTCTACTCGGATAAGATTCGCACAATTCTCGACAAGGGGTGATTTTGGAAACACTTGATCTCATAATAGGCCGGCGCACAATCCGGCAGTTCAAACCGGATGCTGTCCCCGGTGTTTTGCTCAAGGATTTGGTTAATGCGGCCCGCTTGGCACCCTCCGCCTCCAATCGGCAGCCTCTGGAATTTCTGGTTGTGAGCGATCCCGCCATCTGCAAAGAGGTCTTTCCCCATCTAAAGTGGGCGGCTTACATCGCGCCTGCAGGGAATCCCCGACCTGGACAGGAACCAACCGCCTATGTCATTGTGTTGGTCAACTCCCAGGTTCGTGACAAAGGCTATGAATGGGATGCGGGAGCGGCTATCGAAAATATGATCATTACAGCCTGGAGCAAAGGAGTAGGGAGCTGCTGGTTGTTATCGATCGACAGAGAGGCGATCCGCTCAGTTGTGGGAATTCCTGAATCATACCGGATAGATTCTGTCTTGGCCCTGGGTTATCCAGCAGAGGAACCCGTGGTGGACGAACTGGTGGATTCGGTGGAATACTGGAAAGATGAAAACGGGCGCTTACATGTCCCCAAACGAAGTCTTCGGAATGTCATCCACATCAACCGCTTCGGAGCTAAGTCCCCGCAAGTGTGAGCTCGGCGATCCGGATCGAAGGGCCGCTGATCGAGCTGCGGAAAATCAGATCGTCACCCACCATATCCATCGTGTTCAGGACAGTCCCCAAATTGCCTGAGATGGTCATCTCGGAGACCGGATAGACGATCTCACCTTTTTCCACCCACAATCCGAACGCTCCCCGTGAGATATCGCCTGTGATGGGATTCAGACCATGCCCCAAAACTCGCGTCAGGATCATGCCTTTGTCCAGAGACTTGATCATGGCTTGTGGAGAGGAGTCCCCGGCTTTGAGGAAAAAGTTGCTGGGACCAACACCGCTGCCGGCAGCATTACCGGTTGATTTGAGATCGAGCTTTTTAGCCGCGTAGGTGTTGCAAAGATAATTTTTCAAGATGCCGTCGGTTATCACCTCGGTTTGGCGACAGGGGACACCCTCCGAATCAAAAGGTGCGGAACCAAGTTTTCTGGGAAGAAGCCCGTCATCGACCACATGGATGAGTTTGTTGCCGATCTGGGTCCCCATTCTGTCGACCAAAAAAGAAGCGTGGTTGTAGATCGAAACGCCGGAAATACATGAGAAAAGGAAGCCCAGCAACCAGCTTGTCATCTCAGGTTCAAAGACCACGGGGATATTTTGAGTGGGGATTTTCCGGGGATTGAGCTGCCTAAGCGTTCGCTGCACGGCGTTATGAGCGATC
Source organism: Acidobacteriota bacterium (assembly GCA_030609975.1). Lineage (GTDB taxonomy): Bacteria > Acidobacteriota > Aminicenantia > Aminicenantales > Aminicenantaceae > JAUWSR01. Next base: position 4,777 of record JAUWSR010000195.1, read on the forward strand.
TCCTCTGGAGATTCCAAGTCCTGGAAGAACCTTTTGCCGGAGGACCAATAGCCTTCGACCAGATTATTGGTGTCCCCCGCCTGCAAACCTACGCCCAGAAGACAAAAGGTTTCAGGATATGAATGTAAAAACCCGTTTGAGTTGGCCAGAACACTCCTGATCTCGCGTGTCTCGAAACTCGCTCCATGAGAATTCGAAATTTCTTTCACTGCCAAGGCCAGCGCTTCTGTTTGATGGGCTAAAGCGATCTTTGATTCGGAGCTGATTTCCGACACTGAGGGATCATATAGCTGTAAAGTTTCCAGTTCAAAAGTGGAGCTGCCCAGCTTCGGAAGGCCTACAAAGGGATCTGGATTTGCCAAGGTTGCCCGGGTTAGGGCATGTTCCAGCAGTCGCTCCAGCGTTTCAAGTTCCATGTCAGAAGATGTGGCGCTTGCGACCTTGTTATCTTTATTTAAGCGGAAGGAGATATAGCGTGAACCGGCTTCGATCAGATTCTCGATTTCACCCAGGCGGACATCTACGCTGAATTCACTTCCCTCCTGTACCGTGACTTCGATCTCATCAGCACCCTTTTTTATCCCATAAGCGACCATGTGCTCTGCCAGGTCGAGCAGTGAGAGTCTTTTGTGTGCTGTGCTCAATTTTGGCCTCCTACCGTCATCTTTGATATCTTTAGAGTGGGGCATCCATCCGATACAGGAGCATGTTGGCCCTCCTTTCCACAGGTTCCCGTTTGGAGACCGAATTCAAGATCGGATCCAACCATGCAGATCTTTTGCAGAATATCGAGGTTGCTTCCGATCAGAGTGGCTTGTTTCACCGGGGAGGTCAAACGGCCGTCTTCGATCAGATAGCCTGCACGTACAGAAAACGTGAATTTCCCCGAGTCCTCAACCTGGCCCCCTTGGTAGTGCAAAGCATAAAATCCTCGTTTTACTGATTTGAGGATCTCTTCGGGCGCGTACTCACCGCGATCGATGTAGGTGTTGCTCATGCGCGGGATGGGAATACAGCTGAAATCCTGACGGCGGCCATGCCCCGTCAGTTGAGACGACATGAGGCGGGCCGAAAGACGGTCTTGCAGGAGTCCGACAATTTTTCCGGAATGAATGAGTGCAGTCTTCTGAGGGACGGTCCCTTCGTCGTCCATGTTGTACGAGCCCCGATAATGAGGGAGAGTGGGATCATCGTAGATATATACCTGTTCATTTCCCACTTTTGTCCCCATTTTATCCCAGAACACTGAGGTTTTTTTTCGGGTAAAATCTGCTTCTAAGAGGTGCCCCACAGCTTCATGGATGAGGACTCCGCTGTGCCCCGGCGCCAGCACCACAGGCATTTCTCCTGCAGGCGGCTGAACGGCCGCCAAGAGATGGATCGCTTCCTGAGCTGCGTCTCTGCCTATTGTATCCGGAGAGAGTGTATCGTCAAAATATTCGAGCCCGACTCGCCCACCACCCCCGGAATATCCCGCCTCGCGTTCCTTGCCGCTCTCGGCGATGGCAAAACACACCAATTTTACCAGGGGCTTGGTATCGGCGCGCAGAAGCCCTTCAGAATTGGCTACCAGTGTGTACTGAACCTGATCGGTCAATCCGACACGGACTTTGTTTATCCGTGGATCAAAGTCCTGGGCGGCAAAATATGCCTGTTTCACCAGCTGAATTTTATCCTGTAGAGGTTCTTGATGTGCAGGCTTAAGGACCGGGTAGAGACCGGGTTGATATGTGCCTGAAAATCCCAATTCCCGGCCCTGGTGTGTCTGCGTCTCTGAAACGATGGCTGCTGCGGTAAGTGCTGTTTTTTTCAGTTTTTCAAAACTAGGATCGTTCGAATAGCCATATCCTGTCTTTCCCCCGGAGATAACCCGAATGCCTACGCCCAGACCGATACTCTCCGAGGTCTCTTTAATGATGTCTTCTTCCATTTTTATGAAGTGGAAGGTTTTATATTCCAGGAAGATCTCAGAGAAATCCGCCCCGCGGGATAGGGCAACATTCAAGATCTTTCTAAGGACAGCAGGGGAGAGATCGAAATGATCTTGGAAAGCTAAGGATTGAGGAGTTTTAGACATTGTCAGGACCGCCTTTTAATTTGTGGTAGAGATAGGAGCAGGATGCTCAGAATTCCCAAGGTATATTCAAAGAGGTTGGTAAGAAGATGAACACCAATCCCGGAAATGATGGCCAAACTGGAATCAAAATTCATGAGCTTGAAGGTGAAAGCCCAGGCAGATTCCCAGGTTCCAAAACCTCCAATGCCCTTGATGGGCAACACCGAGGTGAACTCAGCGCCGGTTATGCCCAGAATGGTCTGAGAAAAGCTTAGGCTGTGGAAACCATAGCCATGACTGTGCAGCAATGCCAGCAACAGAAAATACAAAGCTGCATATTTTGCTGAGCGAAGGAATAAAGATAATAAAAAAATTCCCCAGAAGTTATGGTGTTTCTGGATCTTTTCAAGTTCCTCTAGGGTAAGCGCAAGTTTTGTGAAAACATGCTCTGCCCACTTTTTTTTCTGACAACGGCAGATTCGGAGAAAGCACTCAAGGATATGGATGCCCA
>JAUWSR010000035.1 GCA_030609975.1 Acidobacteriota bacterium
CCTACATGCACAATGTTTTCATCAGCGGCATAGCTGGAGTTCTGCTCTACGTTTTTGTGAAAGAGTTCCTGCCCGAAAGGACCAAAGGACAACCCCTGTTCTTTATCATCGGGCTTATTGCTTACTATCTCCTGATGAATATAATCCAGGTAATTTTCCATTAACCTCAGGTCGTGAACAGTGTCTACACAATCTAAATAGGGAGGCGAGATATGAAAATATGGAAATGTTCGGTATGCGGCTATATCTATGATGAATCTCAGGAAGCGGTCCCTTTTGAAGACCTTGCTGAGGACTGGAGCTGCCCCCGCTGTGGCGCGCCCAAATCTGCCTTCCAGATCATAGAAGGTGAAAAAACCGCTACACATGTAAAGTCCACAGTAGCCGACACAATCGTGGAGCAGTTGGTCGCCTACGGGGTAAAAAGAGTTTACGGCATCCCCGGGCACTCCAATCTCCCCCTTACGGATTCCCTGCGCCGGCATCCTGAAATCGACCTTATTTTGGTCCGGCACGAACAAGCGGCTGCTTACATGGCTTCTGCCCATGCCAAGCTCACGGGTGAGATCGGAGTGTGTATGTCCATTGCGGGTCCAGGGGCTACCAACCTGATCACCGGCGTTGTGGACGCCGCCACCGACCGCGCCCCGGTCTTGGTCCTGTTGGGACAGGTTCCCGAAGTCTTTTTAGGGAGTGAATCGCTGCAGGAGATCGCGGAGGTCGACATTTTCAAGATCTTCTGTGTCTATGCAGAGATGATCAGCCATCCCGCCCAGACCCTGAAGGTTTTGAACTTGGCGATCAAGAAGGCCTACAGCCATTCCGGCCCCTCAGCCCTAAGTCTGCCCACCGATGTCCTCTCTCAGCCGCTGGAGGAGCCGATCTGGCCCCCGGAGGCGCATTATTTCAAACCTGATCTTTATCCGGGAGAATCCATAAAAAAGGCCGTGCAAGCCATCCAAGAGAGCGGTAGGCCATTGCTCTTTGCCGGTTGGGGAGCTCGTCATTGCGGACCAGATCTTCTCGACCTGGCCCATCACATAGGTGCGCCGATCGCAACGACTTCCCGAGCGAAGGGAGTTGTCCCCGAGACGGATGAAATGGCCCTGGGAGTATTGGGCTCCATCGGCAACCTTTTTGCTCCCAAACTTGTAAACCAAGCCGATCTTGTGATCATCCTGGGGAGCGGCTTCCGTCAGAAAAACCTGATCCCAGATATCGATATTATCCAAATCGACCTCGACGCCGCCCGGGTAGGGAAAACATTTCCCGTAAAAGTGGGGATCGTGGGAGACACACACAAAGTGATCCAGATGCTGCGGAAGGAACTGCCGGCTCGAAAAATCGATCCGGAATATCTGGAAAAGATCAGAGAGGCCAATGCCAAATACAATTCCCTTTTGGAACAAGATCGTCAAAACCTGAACAAGCCCATCAATCCCGGATTGATCATACAGACACTTAAACAACACATCCGGGATGACGCCATCATCTGTTCCGATGTAGGGGATCACACCTATTGGCTCTACAAACGCTTTGTCTGCACAAACCAGACCACTCTTTTGTGCGCCAACATGGCCGGCATGGGTTTTGGGATCCCGGCAGCTATCGCATCACAATTCGCCGAACCGAAGAAAATGGTAGTGGCGGTGACAGGAGATGGGGGCTTCGGCATGGCCGGCATGGAGTTTACAACCGCCGTAAAAAATCAACTCCCCATCAAGGTCGTCGTTTTTAACGACGGCAAACTCAAAAACATCATGAAGGAACAGAAGGAGTACGGCTACCCGGAATACAGGGTCGACTTTCCCAACCCGGATTACGCTCACCTGGCAAACTCTGCGGGTGGGTTTGGCATCAGGGTGACTGAACCCGATTTATTAGACGAAGCCTTCAAAAAAGCCTTTGCCTCTCCCCTACCTGCTATCATTGATGTGGTGATCGATCCAAAACGTTCCATCCAAGCGGTCCACGGTCTTTAAAGAAGGTTTGTCTTGACAGAATCGATAAGCTCTATTAACTTTGAAAGAAATCGACGGTAACAAAAGGAGAAACATATGGCTAAAGTACCCGATACCCCGGAAACCCTGCAAAAATGTATATGCGGCGGATGTCCCTCATACAACCAGTGTATGCAGGACAATCAGGAGGCGCTGTATTGCGCCCGTCAGAAGAGCGCATGTGAGTTCGATCGTTCGGGCTGCATCTGCGGCGCATGTCCCCTTGCTTCAGAATATGACCTCGATAAACTGTTCTACTGCGCCTTCGATGTAGAAGCGTAAACGAGAGTAGATTCGCATGTCATTTTTTGTCATCAAGACCATCATCGGTTGGTTGTTCCTGATCGCGGGGCTCGTGGCTGTCACCACTATGCTCACCATCATGGGAAAGCAGGAAAAGAAAACGCCCGCTTCCAAGCTAAGAAAATTTCACAAGTTCTTCGGCAGGGTATTCCTGCTTTTGATGCTCGTGAATGCGGTCTTGGGAATGCATTACTGGGCTCAGGCAGGAGACTCTCTTTCGACACGTGCTGTTCTGCACGCCGTCTTCGGCCTCAGTCTTGTGATCATCCTGCTGCTCAAGATATCCATCGTCAGGCTCTATATGAATTTTCTGCGCTTTGCTCCAACTTTAGGCATCTTGATCTTCTGCCTCGGATTTGTGGTGTTCTCCATCTCTGGCGGATTCTACTCGGTAAGATCGCTGCTGGCGGCACCGGCTGCAGATACCGCCTCTTTTACAGCTCCACCAAAAGGCGACAGTCAGGCAGGCGCCGCCGTTTTTGAGACCCGATGCTCCTCGTGTCACTATGCGGATAGGGAGGAGGCTTTATTCGGTCCCGGATTGGCCGGCATCCTTAATAAAGAAACCTTGCCCTCAAGTGGACACGAAGCATCTCTTGAAAATGTCAAGAATCAGCTCTTGAAACCCTATCGATCCATGCCGGCTTTCGACATGCTCTCAGAAAGTGAGATGGCGGATTTGCTGGCATACATTGAAACGTTGTAATACCAGCTCGGTAATGTTTGGATTCAAACAGCCATAAGGAGAGAAGTTTTGAGAAAATTCTGGCGCTGTCATGTCTGCAACGATATCCACTACGGCATATTCCCGCCCGAATTATGTCCGACCTGCAAGGTCGAATTCGGCTACATCGAGGTATCTTCACAAGAGGCGCGCAAAATCATGAGCATCAGCGAGACGACGATGAGCAAGGAGGATTTTGTCGCCGCGATCCACCGTTTTACAAAAATGCGTGAATTCAATGTGAATCCGGATCAGGAACGGGTCGAGATGCTTACAGGGGGTGTCTTCACCTGCGAGCAGAGCCAAGGCCTAAAATACTGCCCCTGTCGTATGATCGAAAGGGATTTTGAAAGCGACCTTTCGCTGATCTGTCCCTGCAATTTTCTTCAGCATGACACCTATAAGGATAAACCCGATGGTGAATGCTGGTGCGGATTGTTTGTAAAAAAGGAGACCACATGAGTCATTACATTCTGTTCCATGGACGGGAATGCCCTCACTGCAAAAAAATGATGCCCTTGGTGGACAAACTGATCGCGGAGGAAGGAGCAGAGATCGATCAACGCGAAGTCTGGCACGATGAGAAAAACGCCGACCTGATGCGTTCCTATAAAGATATCATCAAAGCCAAATGTGGGGGACAGCTGCGCGTGCCCACTTTCCTCAACGCCGAGACCAACGAAGTATTTTGCGGGGAGGTGGAGTACGAGAAACTGATAAAGTGGATTTCCTGACCATCTGATATGTTTCAGATCATCGACAAAGAGGGGCGGCTCGGAAACTTCTCGATACTCCATCATGAAAGCGAAAGCGAAAATGAAGAGGCTATCCCGAAGCCTCTTGCTTAGTCAACGATCAAATTATCGATGAGGCGGACTTTGCCGATAAAGACGGCCAGGGCAATCAAGTCTCCTTTATGGATGGTTTCACGAGGGAGCAGATCATTTGTGTCCACGATCTCGGCGTAATCGATCCGGGCTTGAGGCTCTGCTTCGATCTCAGCGCGGATTGTCTGAAGGACTTGAGCGGCATCGATTTCTCCTGCGGTTATTTTCTTTTGAGCCAGGCGCAGACTGCGTGATAGGCAGAGGGCAGCCTGCCGCTGTCGCTTATTGAAGCAAAAGTTACGGGAACTGAGAGCCAGGCCATCCTTATCCCGGATAATGGGAAGCACTTCGATTTGGACATCCAGATCCAGGTCCCGAACCATCCTCTTCAAAATGATCGACTGTTGGGCATCCTTTTGTCCAAAGAAAGCCAAGTCCGGAGCCACGATGTTAAACAGCTTGAGCACGACCGTGCATACTCCCTGAAAAAAATGAGGCCGCGTCTGTCCACACAACCGCTCCTGCAATTCATGGACCTCGATATAGGTCTTATATCCATCGGGATACATCTGTTTTGCTTTAGGAATGAAAGCATAGTCTGTGCCTGCCTCTTCCAATAAATCCAGATCTTTCTGAAGGTCCCGGGGATAGTCTTCAAAATCCTCATGGGGAGCAAACTGTGCCGAATTTACAAACACACTGGAAACCGTACAATCAGTCTGACAAACAGATTCCCGGACCAGACTCAGATGCCCTGCGTGTAAAAAGCCCATGGTAGGAACAAATCCGATCTTGTTTCCCTGACTTTTTTCAGACGCCGAGATCTGCTTCATGGCCTGAACGTCTTTTATGATCTTCATTTTTTCTGGACCGACAGGACTTCTTCAAGATCAATGTCCTTTTTCAGATGATAGGATTGTTCATCCGCAGGGAAGCTGCCTGCTTTCACCTCGGACACATAGGCCTCTATCGCCGGCGGCAAAAGTTTGTTCAACTCAATAAAACGTTTCACAAATTTGGGCAGATAGCCGTTGGAATAACCCACGAGATCATGGAACACAAGGATCTGACCGTCACATTCCGGTCCCGCCCCGATCCCGATGGTGGGGATGGTGAGTTTCTGAGTGACCACACGGGCCAGCTCTAAAGGAACACACTCCAAGACCACAGCAAAAGCTCCTGCATTTTGCAGCTTTTCAGCACCCTGTACGATCCGCCGAGCCTCTTCTTCACGGTTTCCTCTGACCTTGAAACGGCCCAGATGATAGAGCGATTGTGGTGTCAGTCCCACGTGGCCCATCACCGGGATCTCAGCTTCGACCAGAGTTTCGATCAATTTGAGCCGTTTGCGTGTGGCCCCTTCGATCTTAACGGCCTTCGCACCGGCCTCCTTTAGAAAGCGTGCGGCATTGCGCACCGTCTCCTCAGGAGAGAGATGGAAGGAAAAGTAGGGCATGTCCCCCACCACCAAGGCCCGCTGCACTCCCCGAGTGACTGCCTTAGTGTGGTGGAGCATCTCCTCCATGGTGACGGGGATGGTGTTCTCATATCCCAACACGACCATTCCCAGAGAATCTCCCACCAGGATGAGATCGATTCCGGCCTGGTCAACGATCTTGGCCGTGGGATAATCGTACGCCGTCAGAGCCGTGATCTTCTCCCCTGCCAGCTTCTTCTCCAAAAGCAGGGGGATCGTAACTTTTAGGGTTTTCTGTTCGGACATCGTTTTTCCTTTCTCCTCACCCCGTCTCTGTTACCGGGGTTGAGGTAAAGTCATTTATTTTATTGTTTCCTTGCTCGTCCTGCTCAACGGAACATAGAACAAGGGACTTTTTTTGACCTGCTTGATCTTCTCGATCAGATCTTCGATATCTTCGGGTCGCCTGAAATCCAAATCATCCGCCTTGACCACCAGTAAAGGAGTTGCCTGGAAATTGAAGAAAAAATAGTCAAAAGCTTCCACAATGTCATCCAGGTATTTTTCCGCGATATTCTTTTCCCACGTAGTTCCTTCCTGCGAGATCCGATACATAAGCGTGGATAGAGAGATCTGCAGGTAGATCGTGAGATCCGGTTTCGCGATCTTTTCGGAAAAGATGTTGTAGATCTTATCATATACGACCAATTCTTCGTCTGCCAGGGTTTGGTAAGCATAGATCTTGTCTTTCTCGAACAGGTAATCACACACGATCTTCTCATGGAAGAGGCTGCGCTGCAGAAGGTTAGACTGTTGATGGTAGCGGTTGACCAAAAATACAAGCTGGGCCAGGAAGGCCGTGCCTTCCTTTTCTTCATAAAACTCTTTCAAATACGGATTGTCAGTCCGGTCATATATCGCCTTTCCTCCCAACCGCTTCGCCAAGACTTCCGTCAATCGGCTCTTGCCGGATCTAAACACGCCTTCCACGGCGATATGGCTGTAAAGGATGGAATCAGCATCTGGCATTTTTCAGGGTCCAATCGGCTTAAACATACCCAATCTCTTCTCAGAAGTCAAAGGCTTAAATCTCCACTCTCATGCGGCTCAGAAGGATGGAATTCGCCCTTTAGGTTTTCTTATCCGTAGACTTTGCCTTGTCATTTTTACGGATCTCAATGACCTCGTCTTTGACGGGCACAATGATCCAGGCAATGATATAAAATAGAAACATAGGAAAAAGTGCCGTAAGCAGCCCGACCGCCACAAATAAAAGCCTGATCAGAGTAGCGTCAATATCCAAGTAATCGGCCAAGCCTGCGCACACGCCGCCTATCATCTTATTGCTTTGTAGTCTGTTTATTTTCTTTGACATGTGTTCTCCTTTTTTATTATATCCTACGTCCCCCTAAGGATTAAAGTTCCCATTTCAACATGCTTCAGCCGCCTGCAACCATGTGGATCACCTTGACGTCGGCGTTTTCCGGGACTACAGCGCTTTTATAGTTCTCTTTTTTGATCAAACGGCCGTCCAATTTGATAACCAGTAAACGAAAGGTGTAATTCATGACCTCCAGAACGGTTTGAACAGTCATGCCCTCTTGCCACGGCACTGTCCGGCCGTTGACCGTGATCGTCTCTCCAACCATATTTCACCGCTGTGTCTAGACTACTCTAGATGAGGCTTTACGACTTCGATCAATTCGGGAAGGTCCATGCCTAACTCCCTGAGGTGTTCGATCGTGGGCACACCCGCCTTGGTCCACCCCCGACGCGCGTAAACGGAATCCAAGAGCTTCTCGTACATCTCTTCCCGGTATTTGCGCGTGATAGCGAGTTTTTCCTCGGTCGTTTTCCCTTCAGGATCGATCCCCATCTTCTCCCTCATTTGGGAATCGTAACGATCCTGCCGGGATTCGTATTCTCCCAGGGTGACGGGTCCGGCAGCCCGAAAAGGCTGAGCATCATGTTCCCTTTTTCCATAGCCCCGTCTCAGGTTGAAGATCCTTTGAAAATTGTACACTCTCTCCGATTGTTTGATCATTTCGAATTTATCGAAACTCTTGCCGGTCACACTTTTGTAAACCATGACATAATTGTCAACGTGTTCGGGAACCTTCTCAGGCTCGTCCTGTTCGGCATTATTTGCGGGTTCAACATCATTCCAGGGAAGCTTACATAATCCCACAAGCCCGAACCAGGTCCGGAACATGGGAAAATAGTGCAACGCTTCCGCTTTGTCCTCAAAAGTGGGGATCTGGTTGTTGACCATGTCCATGAAGATCAACCAGGCCTCATCATGCTGGGGCCCCTTGTTGGTCATGGCATAGCCTCCTTGCTGGGCCAATGATTCCTTGGACACATACTGAGAATATTCCAGGCCTTTGTTCTCCATGCCGATATCCTGGAGAAACTTGGCATCAGCTCCATATTCCGCCGCAAATTTTTGCTTCATATTTCGAACGCCCATACCGACAATAACGCCGAATCCTGTCCCCTCTCCCATTTGGTGGATCAGTCTCAACGCCGCTTCACTGTTGCCGAAATTGAGCTTGAGCCCCCCCGTAATCTCATCATTGATAATACCGTTCTCATAGCATTCCATAGCGAAAGCCGTTGCGGTCCCGAAGGAGATGGTATCGATCCCATAGGTATCGCAATAGAAATTCAGCTCGAGTATGGCATCCACATCGAAGATCCCGCAATTGGAACCGACTCCAGCCGCTGTCTCATATTCAGGACCCTCCACCGCCACGATCTCTCCCTTATAGGGACCGGTTCGGAGCTCATAGTTTTCGGCCATTTTGCAGCAGGACATCATGCAACCCAGCCAGCAGCCATCAGGCATATTTTGAGTGAAACGTTCCTTAAGATGGTGAGAATCGATCTTGTGAGCATCTTGGTGTGAGCCGAATTTGAAATTGTGCACAGGCAACAGGTCATAGTCGTTCATGATCTCCATAAGGTGTGCGGTGCCTGTCTCTTTCATATGGGCCTGCACATGATCCAATTCTTTCATTTCCTTAGCGAAATTCTTGCCCCTTTCCTGGATAGCAGCCATGTCCACCACATTGTTCCGGTTGGGAGTCACACCCTTGACCTTTGCCACCAGGGCTTTAATATTTTTATCTCTGAAGACCGTACCGATCCCCCCTCGGCCGGCCTGTTTTAAACGAACCATCTTGCGTTTCACATCATAAAAACTGAAATTTAACATCCCGATCAAGGTGTGCTCAGCTGCAGTTCCTGAGGAAACTACCGATATATTCCGCTTGTCTTTTTCATCGTCGGCATACATCTCAGTCAACTGTTCCGCTAGGACATGGCTGTCTATTTTCTCCCCCGGGGCTTCTTCTATCCGTATCGAATTCGTGGTTTCATCGATGATCACAATGACATCTTTTTTTGCCTTCCCCTTGATCTCCAGCGCATCGAAGCCCGCAAACTTTAAAAAAGGGCCAAAATAGCCACCCACATTGCAGTCTATGACAACATCCGTAAGCGGTGAGATAGAGACCACCAAAGATTTCCCGGTTCCGGAATACTGAGTGATTCCGGCCACAGGGCCCGGAGAGATGACGATCTCGTTCTCAGCATCATTCCACCGCGTATCGGCTTTGGTCTCATCCCAGAGCAGGCGCAGGCCGAATCCCTTTCCCCCTATGAATTTTTCCTTCATCTCTTCGCTGACCGGCTTTTCCGCAACGGTGTTGTCGCTGAGGTTTATAAACAGCGTACGGTTGTTGTAACCGCGGTCAATTTCTCCCGGCTGGTAGGCATATTCCTTGAGAAGCTTGTGTTGGGCCTTTAACTCCTGTACATGCATAGTATTCACTCCTTGTAATAGAGACGGTATGTTGTTATTTTTATGATTAATATGATAACCAGTTTGAATCTCAGAATCAATTGACTTTTTTATAGACATGCCAAAGATACCACTTTTCATCCTGACCGGCCCGATCCATTCAGGAAAAACCTCCCTGTTGGTCCGGACCTGCGCTGATCTGACCGGCCAGGGTTTGAGCCTGAATGGTCTTCTCAGTCGAGCTTATTTTGAAGAAGACAGTTTCCGCGGCTATAACGGATACGACCTCCACACCGGGGTGACCTTCCCTTTGATCAGAATCATCGGGGAACCGGAATGGGATCACATCGGTCGTTTCTATTTTCTCCCGGAAGGCATGAAACAAGCCGAGGACTCCATTTTGGCAATCGAGACCTCCCGTTTGACAGTGATCGACGAAATGGGCCCTCTCGAATTGGCCGGAAGGGGGTTCTGGAGGCCGTTTCTCAAGCTGCAGAAGCTCGGTCAACCTATGCTTGTGGTCGTAAGGGAGAAGCTCCTGGCCTCCTTAACCGCTAAAACTGAAGTCAGACCCAGCGTGTTCAGGATGGATCAGCCCGATATCTTTGAAGCCCTGAAGGATGGTATCATCACAGGAACAAGATAGCTCCTAAGGGAATGCTCCTTCCTGAGATTAGTGCTTGTCTTTACAGGGGTATTTCTGCTAAATTATGGCGTTGCTCCGAGTCCCAGGAGCTAAGGCGAGCTGCTAGGCCCGGGGACCGATAGGGTAAGACGGGAAACGGTCTTGCCTTCCGTATTTGAAAAGGAGACACCATGACGAAGATCTCATCGCAGAAGTTTAAAATCCCCTTCCTCATCGCCTTGATAGCAATCTTGGTTTTACCGATTTTCTCCTGGGATCCCCAAACTCAACAGGAGAAAGAACAGCAGAAAAAAGAAGAGAAAGAAAAACAGAAAAAGCCTATCGTCATAACCGAGGAGATCCTGGTTGTTGGAGAGCTCCCCAAGGATCGGCCGGTCTCGACGGTCACCACTCTGGATGAGACCCAGATCGAAAGGATCAAACCTCTCGATCTCTCGGAAGCCATCCGCTATGCCCCGGGTGTACAGGTCACCTTCGGAGACAAATCCATCTACACGTTGAAACTGAGAGGCATCGACTCCAATCGCATTGCCCTGTTGATAGACGGCATCCCAGTGTATGAGCCCTACTTCAGCTCCTTCGACCTCAAGACCATTGCCACAGACGGCATCGACTCGATCCAGCTCACCAAAGGGCCTTCCTCGGTTCTTTATGGACCGAATACCCTAGGAGGGATCGTCAATGTCATCACCCAGCGGCCTGAAGGCCGCCCCCAGTTGTCTTTAAATGCTTCCTATGGCCAAGATAACACGCGCGGCGTGGGATTGCAGTCCGGTCTGCAGTGGAATCGCTGGGCATTTGCCGGGACTCTACTCTACCAGGACTCAGATGGATATTATTATCCCAGCCCGGAAAGTGGGGACCGCACACAGCGAATCAACACCGATTACCAAAGGCTCAATTTCAATGCCAAGGCTTACTTCAATCCGACCAACAGCTCAGAGTTTCTCTTCAATGCCGGGGTTCATCTCTCTGACTATGGTATGCCTCCTGCGCTGGATTCAGAAAAACCACGTTTTTGGAGATTCAAGGACTGGAACCGCTACACCTTGAACGCCGGCGGCTATACGGCTCTTGGAAAAAATTCACTCGCACGTTTTAGAGCTTACTACGTTAACCACAACAACACACTGGCCATGTTCAGTGACCCTGAGATGACTCAGCCTCGTTTTGAAAGCACCCATGACAATTCCGTTTATGGCTTTTTCGGCTTGGCTGATATCTCCACCCATACCAATAACCGTCTTAAATTCAGCTTTGACTACAAAGGCGATGATGTCCACACTCAAAATGATCTGGGAGATCCCTGGAAAACATATGACCAGCTCACCGTATCCTTCGGCGTGGAAGACCACTTCAGCCTAGTGCCCGAATGGCAGCTGGTGCTGGGACTCAGCTATGATTACCTGGATAAATATATAGGCGAGAACACCAGCAAGGTCAATCCCCTGGTCGGCGTTAAATTCTCTCCGCTAACCAGCTTGGATCTGCACTTAAGCTTCTCCCGCAAATCCCGGTTTCCCTCCATGCGATCCATGTACTCGGATCCCTCCGGCAATCCCGACCTCCTGAGTGAGAGTGGAACCATGTGGGAACTGGGATTCACTTTCAGCGAGGAGGTCTTTCTCTCGGGTGCCGTCTTCTTAATGGACTTCAAAGACATGATCGAAAGCGTGCGCCTGCCGGAGTATGATTTTCAACGTTATTATTTCAACATCGGCAAGGCCCACATCAATGGATTCGAGCTGCAGGCCCAGAAAAATCTACGTCACATGGGCTTTACCTTGAATTACACCTACCTCGACCACAGGAACGAGACCGAAGACCAGCCGCTGCTCCTGCTCGCTAAACACAACTTGAATTTCGATGTGCAGATTTATCCTTTTACCGGCGTCCGTCTCGGGCTTAATGGCTCCTGGGCCTCAAATTCTTACTCGTTGTTGTTCGAAGGAGGCGATCTGGAAGAAGTCCCGGCATATTTTTATCTGGACTCGGTTTTAGCCTATCGATGGCGGCAGACGGAAATATTTCTCAAAATAACCAACATCTTCAACGCCTACATATACACTGAGCCTGGCTTTCCCTGGAGAGGGCGTTTTTTTGAGCTGGGATTCCGGACGAATATCCTGAGATAAAGAATTTCTTATACGTTCAGAGACTCAGCGTGAAGTTTTCAGGATCTGCCGGGGCATCATCTAAGGAGACGATGATGCCTTTGAGCACATTCTCAGTCAACCGCCGCACAAAATCGTTCATTCGCAGCGGCTTTTGTCCGAGTTTGATCTCCAAGCCCAAGCCTGATTGTTGTTCAAAAACGACATCTTCAGGCTTTTCCGGCACATCATCCAGAGATGCCAAGATGCTTTGAGCTAGATTGGCTGTCACTTTTTGTACAAAAGCGTTCATCCTTAACTGCTTTCCCTCAACAACTAATTCCATAACTCCCCCAATATTCAAAAATAAAGCCGATCCTTATCTTTGCCATAACCTCGGCTCCCGGATGCTCAAAGTTTCGAGTCATGGTTCTGAACAAAATCAGCCAATCCCTGGATCTGACCAGGGTGAAAAAGTGGTTTTGCAGTGTCTATAGCCTGCACGGAAACGAGGGCGACAACGTCTTCTTTTCCAGCTTCTTCGCTGCCTGCTTCATCTTCTCGCAGGATCCATATCTTTGGGATGCCCGGCTCATGCTTGCCACCTTCGATCAGGACGATATCACAATCACTGAAATAGGCTTCAGCAATCTGTTTTGCAGCTGCCGGTGAGCGTCTTGTTTGCAAAACAGCCAGTTTCTGAGGAGATAGCAAAGCAACCCCTTGAGAACCGGCCTGCATGAAACGCCAGGAATCCGTCCCTTGGCGGTCCAGTTCGAATCCCTGACTGCAGTGCTTGATCACGGCAACAGTTTGCTTTCGCCTGTTCAGCTCACGGATCAATTCCTGGATGAGCGTAGTCTTGCCTGTATTCGCATACCCAACGACCGCTAAGATTTTCATCCTGCTTTATACTAGAGCCCCAATTCGGAATGGATACCCTGCATGGCTTTGATACAAAGCTCGATAAACTCATCCAGGTCCACTCCGATATTCCGGATCTGTTCAATATCTTCCCGTCGAGCTCCCCTGGCAAAACTCTTTTCTTTGTACCTTCGCTTGACAAATCCCAGATCGATGTCCAGAAGTTTCCGGTTGGGATGCATCAAGGTTGCAGCAATGATCAGCCCTGTGAGCGGATCGATGGAAAAGATGGCCCAGTCCATTTGGCTCTCACAGGGGGCGTGACCGGCATGAGCTTTTACCGCCTGGATGATATCAGGTTCAATACCCTGCTCCTGCAGAATCTTTACGGTTTCCACCGTGTGAAGTTCAGGTTTTTTTTCCGTCACCTCATAATCCAGATCATGCAGAATACCGGCTAATCCCCATTTTTCCTCATCCTCGCCCAATTTGGCCGCCATAGATCGCATACAGGCTTCAACAGCTAAGCAATGTTTGATCAAATTCTTGTTCTTTAAATGCTGTTTCAACAAAACCAGTGCTTCATTCCTGTCCATGTTGATATCTCCTTTGGTCTTTATTCTATCGTTACCTCAGATTTCTTTTTTATCAAATAGAGAACTCTCGCCTCAGCCAATTCCTTTTCATCCTTAACGCGGACTTCGATCAGGTAAGCGCCCTCCTGGTCAGGATACCAGTTCCACGTATTCTTCTCAGAGTCCTCCTGGACCAGCCGGTGCTCCTCCCCCATCATTACCCGGACAAAGCCGTCATACCCATACCGGAGCAGCAAATAGCGGGTTATGTAAAATTCGTATTGAGGAAGATAAAATCCGTTAGCGCCTGTTGTAACCACGATCTCTTCGTTAACCTCTTGCGGACTGGTTTTCGAGGTCGACAAATATGCTCCTACCTGCTTGCCCAGAAACTGAAGCACGCCTTTGCCTGTATTCTCGTCCTGAATGGCGACCACAAGATAGGGCGTCAGCCACATCGAACTCGAACGCAGCACCGCCCGCCCCACATATTCACCCTTGACACTCCCGGTCTTGATATCAAAGCACACCGCCTTCTGCGAGCGGGTTGTTACAATGATGCGGTCTTGGATGATTTCAGGTTGAAAGCGCGTGCGGGAAGGCAGATTCCTCCACCAACGGATATGCCCGTTATTTTTGCGCAGACAGGTCAAGACACCATTCATGCTGATGAAGAACACATGGTCAGCATCAGCGACAGGCACGGAGGAGATCTTTCCGCCGGTCTTGACCTTCCATCGCTGTTTGAGATCTTTGAGATTCAGGCAGTAAACATTGTGGTCGTCAGCCCCAAAATAAAGCCGCTCGGAATCCACCAGCAGCCCCCCGCGGATTTTGTCTGCGGCAGAAAACCGTCCGATAAGCTCTCCCTTAGGATTCAAACAATACAGGTTAAAATCATCACACCCGAAAAACACCCTGTTTTGGCCGATAACAGGAGTGGAATGAATCGGACCGTCTGCTTTAAATTCCCAACGTGTCTCCCCTAGCTCACGGTCCAGAGCAAAAAAGCGTCCACTCTCTGTCCCCAGGTATACCTGGGTTTCATCCTCACATACACCGCCGGTAACAGGTTCTGGAAGAATGGATTTCCACTGGAGTTTTCCCTCTAGGCTTAAGCAGTAGACAGTGTTCTGTTGGTCAACGATGTAGAAACGTTCTTGACCCAGGAAAAGAGAAGATCTGCATGAGGTTTCCATCTGAAACTCCCACATGAGTTCGCGAGAGGTCCCAGCATATGCGTAGAGCATTCCGTGTCTTGTGGGGAATACTATTTGGTCTTCCACCCGGAGCAAAGGATCGACAACTTCGCCATCAAACGAAATCTCCTGAGCCTGAATAACAGGGAAAATTACTCCTGTAGGATAGGGCGCGACGTGGGGCCGGAACAAGAAACAACTGCACGCAGTTAGGGAAACAAACAGATAAAACCAGATTCTTTTCATGTAGCTTGAAAGATGTATGATAGCATTTTTCCCCCGCCGCGCTCAATCTTTACATAGGATAAGCAAGTTGCTATCATCAAAGAGATATTCCCATGATCAACTACATCCTCCTATACAAGATACGCAAACGTGTAAAAAAGATCATCAAAGAAAAGATCGAGGATGAGGAACTGGCGACCACAGAAACCTCCTGCATCGGCTGCCTGGCCGATGACCTCGCATGGGAGATCTACTACCTCCTTAAAGAGGAAAAAGGAAAATGAACGCCTGACCGTCTTCGTCGAAGACCCAATCTCCCACTACACCCGCCCGACCTTATCTGGTACGATAGATAGGATCAGGTATGTGGCCCGGATGGATCGGACTCTTTAGCTATATGAAAGATCGGTTTATTTCAAGGATCCGATTTATCAGTTTTGAGTTTTGCTTTTAGGCTCTGCCACCATTCCATGCGTTTGCGGATCTCTTTTTCCCTTCCCAGGTCACCCGGCTCATAATAGCGCCGGCCTTTAAACCGCTCCGGCAAAGTTTCCATGTCCGTCGTGCTTTCTTTAAAGTCATGGGCATACTGGTAGTCGCCTCCATAACCGACATCCTTCATCACCTGGGTTACGGGATTCCTCAAGTGCATCGGGACAGGTTCAAAAGGGCTTTTCTCTACATCCGCCTTAGCTTTGGAAAAGGCGGCATAGGCACGATTGCTCTTGGGAGCGGAAGCCATGTATATCACAGCCTCTGCCAGGGCAAGCTCGCCTTCTGGAGGACCCAAAAATTCAAAGGCCTGCTTGGCGTTCAGGGCGATCGCCAGGGCTTCAGGATCGGCCAAACCGATGTCCTCCGACGAGAATCTGACCAATCGGCGAGCGATATAAAGCGGATCCTCACCGGCTGCCAGCATCCGCGCCAGCCAATACAGAGAGGCATCCACGTCGCTGTTCCTCAGACTTTTATGGAGGGCCGAGATCAGGTTAAAGTGCTCTTCCCCTTTTTTATCATAGAGCAGAATTCGACTTTGCAGGGCCTCTTTCACCTCCACAGGTGTTATTTGACCTTCCGCGGCTATGCTGGCCGCGAGCTCAAGTGAATTTAAACACCTGCGGGCATCTCCGTTGGCATAGTCGACGATATTCTGCTGGGCTTTTCCGTCAATCTTCAGTTCGAGATCCCCCAGCCCCTGAGCCTTGTTCTGAAGAGCCTCTTGTATAATATGTTCCAGGGTCTCTTCGCTCAAAGGATTCAACATCAGGACCTTGGTCCGGGAAAGCAGAGGTGCGATGACCTCAAAGGATGGATTTTCGGTGGTAGAGCCAAAAAGAATGATGTCTCCCTTTTCGACATAGGGCAAAAACGCAGCCTGCTGTGCCTTGTTGAAGCGGTGGATCTCATCAATGAATATCACTGTCGGCTGCCCATAAAGCTGACGGTGGCTCTCAGCTTCCGCCATCACCTGTTTGACTTCTTTGATCCCGGAGAGGACAGCGCTGAAAAACATACAAGGAAAATCGAACCGGTCCGCTAAAAGAAAGCCCAGAGTGGTCTTTCCCGAACCCGGCGGCCCCCAGAATATCAGGGACACCAATTGAGCGGATTTAATGAGCTGAGACAGGATCTTGCCCTCCCCCATCAAATGCTCTTGTCCATAAAAATGCTCGAGGTCTTTGGGACGCATGCGTTCGGCGAGAGGAGTGAATTTCTGTCCTTCCTTGGCGCTCTTCATCTTGCTGCGATTATATCAGAAACAGCTTCTGAGCGTAAGCCATATGAGTACATACAGTCACCAACTCGCATCTTGACGAAGGTTAGGTTTGATGCTAAGGTACCAACGGAATCTCAAGAGGATGAACAGCAAAAGCAAACCGGAAAAACTAGCATACAATCTGGGCGAGATCAGCCGTATTGTCAAGCTGGCCCCCAAGATCATCGACTCCTGGGAAAAAGAATTCTACTTCCTGAATGCCGGTCTCACAGGAACCGGGAAAAAGATCTTTCGTAAAAAAGACCTGGACATCATCCTGCGGATAAAGGAATTGATCGAGGTCGAAGGATTGACAGTGGCTGGGGCCAAGCGCCGGATCGAGCAGGAATTCGGCATGAAAAACGCTGTTCCGGTGCACCCGGACCGCCTTAAAAAAATCCTCGTCCAGATCCGGGATCAACTGCAGGATATTTCCTCCGATCTAGACAAACTCTAATCTACTAAACTACAGCGATTGGGCCACGACGAAGTCGCTGTGCTGAGATCGGTTCGCCCGAAGGGTGAAAGCTGCCGACGCAATTCTATTGGTTTATGAGAGTATATGTCGGCAGATTTCATGAATAATTCAGGCACATGGATTATTCACGGACTGAGATTAGTACGACCTCCCACCCACCCTGTATTTCGGATGGCGCATGAGCTGTAGTCAACTACAGCGATTGGGCCACGACAAAGTCGCTGTGCTGAGATCGGTTCGCCCGAAGGGTGA
>JAUWSR010000307.1 GCA_030609975.1 Acidobacteriota bacterium
AGCTCATGGCCCGTATCGATCCCAGAGATTATCGCATCGCACTGGACGAGGCCCGGGCAGGATTCGAACGGGCCGAGTCTGATTTTAAACGCTACCAGAGACTCTACGAGAAAGAAGCCGTGCCTATTTCCGACCTGGATCTCTATAGATCTCAAAGGGATGTAGCGAAAGCCCGCCTGGATAAGGCCCAGGCGGATATCAAAGACACACGTCTGCTGGCGCCTTTCAGCGGACGCATTGGAACCAAATTCGTGGAAAACTATGAAGAAGTCCGTGCTAACCAGGAGATCCTGAGCCTGCATGATATTTCCCGGATGGAGATCGTTATCGATGTGCCGGAGTACTTGATGGCCACGATCAGGGAGTCCGGTTCCGTTCGATTGGTGGCGGCTTTTGAAGTGCTGCCTGGTCAGGAATTGTCGGTCCGTTTTTCTGAAGCGAGTGCCGAGGCCGATCCCCGGACGCAGACCTATCAAGTCACACTGACCCTGCCTCAACCCGGAGGGATCAGGTTGCTGCCCGGAATGAATTCCGAGGTCCGCTTATACGGCCGCCCGGAGCTAATGGTTGAAGCGGATGTCGAATATGTGATCCCCGCCAATGCCGTTATGTCCGCAGATGATGGAACAGCCTACGTCTGGAAGGTGGATCCGGAAAATGCCACAGTTCATCGGGTTGACGTTGAGGTGGGTTCTGTCACCGGTGTCGGGAATATCCGGATCCTTAAAGGCCTCAATCTTGGGGATCGTATTGCTGTCGCAGGAGTCACACTACTCAGAGAAGGCATGACCATTCAGCCTCAGGATGAATAGGTAAAGGAGAGATATGCGATGAACATCGCCGAATTTTCCATTAACAAAAAAGTCGTCACCTTGACGATAACATTTGTCCTGCTTTTTGCCGGTATCAACTCCTTTCGCAACTTGGCTCGCCTGGAAGATCCGGAGTTCAGCATCAAGGAGGCGATCATAACCACCCCCTATCCCGGGGCCTCTGCGGCGGAAGTGGAAGAAGAGGTCACCAATGTCATCGAGATGGCCACCCAGGAGTTGGGACAGACCTGGTGGGTCGATTCGACCTCCAAGCGGGATGTATCCATGGTCAAGTTGCGCGTGAAGGATATGTATGATAAGGCCGCTCTTCCTCAGGTCTTTGATGAACTGCGGCGCAAGATAAATGATGCCCAGGTCAAGCTGCCTCCTGGTGCGGGGCCTTCTATCGTCAACGACGATTATGGAGACGTCTACGGAATTTTCTATGCCATCACGGGTGAAGGCTATTCCTATGCCGAACTGTATGATTTCGCTAAACTCCTGAGGCGGGAATTGCTTCTGGTTCAGGATGTGAAAAAGATCGTGCTGTATGGGGATCAGCGCGAGGTCATCTGGGTCGAGATGTCCCGTTCTAAAATGGCTGCTTTGGGTATTTCCCAAGAAGATATCTACCGGGCTTTGAGCGCCAAGAATCTACCGGTTTCGGCCGGCCGCATGGAACTGGGTCCTGATTTAATCCCCATCAATCCTACTGGGGAGTATAAGTCCGAGCAGGAATTCAATGATCTTCTGATCAGCGCACGTTTTGGCGACCGGTTGGTCTATTTGAGGGACGTCGCTACGGTCAAGCGCGGTTATGCCGATCCTCCCCGAAATCTCCTGCGTTTCAATGGCCAACCCGCGGTCGGGATCGGGATCTCCACCGTCCTGGGTGGAAACGTGGTCACGATGGGAGAACTTATCGAAGAGAGGCTTAAAGAGCTCGAAAATCAAACCCCGCTGGGTATGGAACTCAATCCCGTTTCCTTGCAGTCGGTATCCGTGACGAAAGCCATCTCAGCTTTTATGGTGAATCTGCTCGAAGCCATCGCCATCGTTTTTGTGGTGCTGTTTTTGGCCATGGGGATACGCAGCGGCCTGATCATCGGGGTTGTGCTGTTCCTTACGATCAGCGGAAGTTTTATTTTCATGGGCATGCAGAACATCATGTTGGAACGCATCTCTTTGGGTGCGTTGATCATCGCGTTAGGGATGCTGGTCGATAATGCCATTGTGGTGATCGATGGTATGAAAGTCAGGATCGAGGCCGGGGAGGACCGCATAAAAGCGGCCAGCCAAGTGGTGGGACAGACGGCTGTTCCGCTGCTCTTTGCCACCATCGTGGCCGTTCTGGCGTTTGCTGCTATAGGTACCTCGCCTGATGCGACCGGCGAGTACTGCCGCTCTCTCTTTCAGGTGATTCTGATTTCATTGATGCTGAGTTGGGTGACAGCTGTTACGATCACTCCACTCTTCGGCAAGATGTTTCTTAAGGGCAAGTCCGATAAAGCTGGGAAAAAAGAGAAAGATCCCTATGGAGGCGGGTTGACCCAGCTTTACAAAAAAGGTTTGATGACGGCTATCCGCCATCGCTGGATCACGGTGGCAGCGGTCGTGGGAATGTTCTTCTTGGCTCTGTATGGATTTGGTCATGTCAAAGTTATGTTCTTCCCCAATTCCACCCGGGCCCAGTTTTTTGTCGAATGCTATTTGCCGGAAGGGCTGCACATTCGCCAAACCGAAGGCGAGCTGGCCAAAGCCGAAGAATATATCTCCGGATTAGAGGGTGTGACGGACATCTGTACCGCTATTGGTGGAGGTGAGCCGCGTTTCTTACTGACGTATGTTCCCGGACCCGGCTCCAGCAGTTATGGTGTGATTTTAGCGTCTGTCGATGATTACCGGATCATAGACCGCATCGGACCGCAGGTGCAGACCGAATTGGCGGAACTCATTCCTAATGGCATTTTCAATGTGCGCAAGTTTTTGCTGGGACCCGGTGAAGGCGGAAAGATCCAGCTGCGCATATACGGACGCGACCGAACCGTGCTGCGCCAGATGGCCAGCAAAGTCAAAGCGATCATGTATGCGGACCCCGGTGCCAAAGCCATACGGGATGAGTGGAAGGAGAGGATCAAGGTTGTCCGTCCCCAGATGGCGGAGGCCCAGTCCCGCCAGCTGGGCATTTCCCGCCCTCAGCTGGCAGATGCCCTGCGTGCGGCTTTCGAGGGAAAACAGACGGGGGTGTACCGGGAGGGAGAGGAACTCCTGCCGATTATTGCCCGCGCACCGGAACAGGAACGCCTGGATGCCGATAATATCCAGGATCTCCAGATCTGGAGCCCGGCCGCACAGCGCATGATCCCGATGCGGCAGGTCTTGACAGGCTTTACAACCGAAACCGAAGATGCCAACATTCTCAGGCGCAACCGGACCACCATGATCAAACTCCACTGCGATCCCAGCACAGAACTGCCGAGCGAGTTGTTCCAGCGGTTGAAGCCTCAGATCGAGAAAGCCCTGAACATCGACATAGGACTTTATCTGGGCAAGACCTTTGGACCGGATGAGGATCCCTTTGCCGATCACGCCTTTTCCACTATACCCATGGTCTTTCTAGACCAGATCCCCATAAAGGACATGCCCGGGTATTTCATCGCCTGGGGAGGTGAGGCGGAAGATTCCGTAACGGCTCAGGGCGGCGTGAAAGCGACTCTTCCCATCTTTTTTGGCATGATGGTCTTGCTCGTCATCTTCCTGTTCAATGCTATCAAACAGCCGCTGATCATCTGGTTGACCGTGCCCCTGGCTTTGATCGGTGTTGTCTTGGGACTTCTCCTGTTCAAACAGCCCTTTGGTTTCATGGCCATGTTGGGATTGCTGAGCCTTTCCGGGATGTTGATAAAGAATGCGATCGTCCTTATCGACCAGATAGATGTGAACAAGCGTGA
>JAUWSR010000123.1 GCA_030609975.1 Acidobacteriota bacterium
GACTCCCTCGAGGTTGGGAATATCACTTACAGGTAGTTTTTTACATGTCGAAACGAACATTGCAGCCAAAATCACAGGTGTTAAAAATAATGTCCTTCTATTCATGGGACTCATCTGTCTCCCTTTCAACAATGAATCGTGAATGATAAAGCTTAAACTCATGTTTTTGCCCCTCAAATCCCCTGTTTAAGAGTCCATTTTTGGAGATTCTGTCTTGTATCTTATTCATTTATAGCAAGTTACCAGTGTAATTCGGGGGCTGTCCCCGAATTAGCGGCGGTAGAGGTAGATCCAGTGGATGTCGGTGGGGGCTAATTCCAACATAAAACTGTCGATCTCTTTGTCCTCCCAGCCGGGTACGCGGTAATTGTGTGTCACGACCCGGGTTCCGGACTTGAGCTGCTGCTCAAAGAGCGGGCGCAGCCGTGCATTGGAACGCGTAAGCAAATAGGTCGACACCACCGTTGCCTCGGAAAAATCAGCCTTCAATACATCGCCTATGCGAAATGTGACCAGATGCTCGACCCCTTCTTTTTGCGCCCTTTCCAGAGATTCTTCGATACGGCTGGGATTAAAGTCGATCCCCACTCCCCTGGCCCCATAGATCTTAGCGGCAGAGATAACGATGCGTCCATCCCCACAGCCCAAGTCGTAGACGATGTCATTTTCAGTTACCTGTGCAACCTCCAACATTTTTTTTACGACCTCCATGGGTGTGGCTAAAAAGGGAGCCAGATTTTCTGAGCGCTCGACACCGTGCCAACCTTCTTTAACGGTGACCTCGCCCTGAGCATCCAAAATGAAAGAATAGATGGTTCCGGGCTCAAGACGTTTGCGGACAACCTCATCCGTGCGCCGGAACATTACGTTCAGGGCCTCCTCTCCCACATAGGTGTAGATCTCCCCAATATCCAAAATGCGATCGTGAGGATACTCCATCGATCCTTCGGGCTGGATGGTGTAATACATCAGCTCCTTGGTCCCGTTTTGAATGCTGATCTCTCCGTAGTCAGCCTTTTGGGCATGCGTGGCTGTTGCAGCCTTGTCCCCAGTCCCCTCTGACATCTCCTGCTTCTGACAGCTTAAGGAAAGAAGTCCCAAAAAAAGGATACACGCGGCTAAACCTAAACTCAGTTTTCTTTTCATCCCGCAATCCTGCTTAGTGATCATTACTTATTATGGGATTATAGGGTTTGGGAAAAAAGTTAGCAACACTAGTCGGAGCACTACTTGGAGAGCTTTGTCCACAGGATCTTCAAACTTTCCGCATGATCCTGCCTGAGCTGCTGGGGATCCAGTCCGGATCTTTCCAGGTAGGTGAACTTGAGATCGTAAGCGAACATCTTCTCCACCTCTGCAAACTCCAATCCTCCGGCCTTGGCCGCTTTCAATCCCTCATACAGATCCACAAGATAGTCCCGTACCAGGGCAATATGC
Organism: Acidobacteriota bacterium; assembly: GCA_030609975.1. Taxonomy (GTDB): domain Bacteria; phylum Acidobacteriota; class Aminicenantia; order Aminicenantales; family Aminicenantaceae; genus JAUWSR01. The sequence continues at coordinate 1,438 of JAUWSR010000123.1, forward strand.
TCGCCTGACATCCTGCCGTTGTGGGTATCGTAGGCAAAATCGACCGAACCTTCCTCTGCTAAAATCTCATCCAGCACATCGATCCAACGGTCAGCATCAAACTCGGGCTGGTAGATGCAGCGCAGAGTCTCCTTGTAGAAAAGGTCTCCAGTAAAAAGCAGTTTTTCTTCCGGACAGTGGATCAGGATATCGTCTCCGGTGTGAAGCCCCTCCCCAAAATAATAGAGTTTGAGTGTCAGGTCGCCCAGGTCCAACGTCAAACGGTCACGGAAGGTGAGGCTGGGCAAAGTGAGAATATAATTGTTCGTGAGGTCATTGACCATTACTGAATTGGATATCACGATATCGCTGTAGTAGAGGAAATCACGGGATCCGGGCGCAGCGGCATCCCTCTGGCTTATCCACTGGGCTATGCGGGGCTGACGGGCCGCAACAAAATTGGCGCGGTTTCTGTCGAAGTTGCGCATCATGTCCGGGCATTTTTCATGTGAAATGATGGCTTTGGCATCAGCAAAAACCTGGTTGCCATCCGTGTGATCGAAATGGAAGTGTGTGTTGATCACGTAAAGAAAATCGCTGCGGCCGAATTCGCGCTCAATGATTTTTCTGTACTCTTGAGTATAAGAGGGAGCTTTTCCGGTGTCGATGACGATCAAGCCTTTCCGGGAGGCTATAGCTATGATTTGATCAAAGTAGACATGGCCGCCCTTGATCACCAGAACGCGGTCGCTGTAGCGCTCGAAGTTGATGGGAAAATCCTCCGACGACTGTGCCTGCAGCGGTGCAAAAACGAAGAACAAGCATAAGCTAAACATAAAACAGGTATTTCGACTCATAGCTTGCCTTCCTCTATTTTATACGGATTTCTTTCTCATCTGGTTTCTTACAACCTGTATTTGTGGGTAGACTTTGCTATTTGTGGGTAGACTTAGGCATGTCGTTGATAGTTATACGGATACAAATATTTTACTATCTCCACAGGCTTTAAAACTTAAATAATCACCCCAAATTGGACAATCCAAGACAATTTTTTTATGCTTAAGACAAAATTTGTGTTCTCAAAAACAAAGGTTTATGCATAAAAGAATTATTAAGTCCCGTTTTTGAAATGAAAAAACTACAACAACTTTATATTTCAGAGTGGCAGTGGTTCAAGTCTTACAATTTAAGGATTTTCCTGGTTATGACACTTGTCTTTTTCGCGGTGGCGGCGGCAAGCCACATCTATCTGATCGGACACCCGGAGCTTGCAGAGGAAAAGGTGATGGAGATCGTTAAAGCCCTCATGGAGAAACTGCCTGTACTGGAAGGGGGATTCAAGCTGTTTATCGCCATTTTCCTGAACAATTTTTTTGTGGCGACTCTATCCATGTTAGCCGGATTGATCCCGTTTCTGTTTATCCCTGTATGGGCCGTTATGATAAACGCCCTGGCCATGGGCATCATCAGCTCCTACGTTTATATCAAGGGGCTAAATCTTTTCGCCTTGCTGATTTTTGGAATCGCCCCCCACGGCATATTCGAGATACCTGCTTTTTTATATGCCGGCAGCCTAGGAGTTTTACTCAGCCTCAATGTCCTCCGACTCATTACAAATGTGAATACCATGGGTGATAGCTCTTGGGGACAACCCATATCCAGTGCAAAAAATCCTGAGGACTCCTTCATGTTCCTTCTAAAAAGAGTATTCAGAACCTGGCTCCTTATCATCATCCCGCTACTGCTCCTGGCCGCAGCCATCGAGACCTTCATCACACCTCAATTGATTCAATCCATGCTCGGCGGGCAATCCCTCTTTTGACTGGATTCGGGGACAGTCCCCGAGATATCGCTGATTTTAAATCATTTAAGTAGAATATCGCACTATAATACCGCTTAGAACGACAATTATAGGGTCGAAAAGCCTAATCTAAGAAAATGCTATTTTCGAAAAACTCCTCATTGATAAGATTGCACATGGACACTTAAATTTGACTTTTCGGCCCTATTATCATTAGTTTAAGAGTAAAAGGTGGCCTTATATGGGCTTAAGTCAATTGTTATCAATCACGACTCGGGGACTGTCCCCAAAAACTTTTTTCATTGGGGAGAATGAATGACTTTTACCCGCAGAGAATTTTTGGAAAAGACCGGAGCGGTAGCTCTGGGGATATTTGTTTCAAAGCAGACGCTTTCTGGATATCCATCAGAGCTTAAGTTGGCAATGCCTGTCAGTGAAGCCGGGTATGGCCCTCTCAGAAAAGACCGCAGGAATATGCTCGATCTGCCCCCAGGATTTAAATACAAGCTCATCGGCAGGATGGGCAACAAAATGGATGATGGATACTATGTGCCCGGGCTTGCCGACGGGATGGCGGCTTTTTCAGGCCCTGATGATACCACGATCATTGTGATCAACCATGAGTACCGTATCGGAAATGATGAAAAAATCGGCCCCTTCAAGGGAAAGAAGAAACTGTTGGAAAACTTCGATCAGGAGAAAATATATGACTTGGGTAACGGCACGCCCTGCCTGGGTTCTGTGACCACGCTCGTCTACGACACCAAGAACAAGAAGAAGTTGAGCCACCATCTGAGTCTGGTGGGAACCTTGGCCAACTGTGGAGTTGCCCCAACACCATGGAACACGGCCATAATCTGCGAGGAATCCTGCGAAACTCATCTGAAAAAGCATGGATATGCCTTCGAGGTCCCAGTTAGCACAGAGCCTCGGATCATCAAACCAGAGCCTCTCAAGGCCATGGGACGTTTCAAACGGGAAGGTGTGGCCATAGACCCCAATACAAACATCATCTATCAGACAGAGGACCAGGTTGACGGTCTTCTGTATCGATTTATCGCCGAAAATCCTCAAAACTTGTTAGGGAGAGGTCGACTGCAGTGTCTAGCCGTGGTGGATAAACCAAGATTCGATACTCGAAATTGGAGAGTCCAAAAATTCCCCCCTGGAGAAGTGTTTGAAATTCATTGGGTCGATCTTGAGAATGCAGATACAGAAAAGGACGATCTGCGTCAGCGCGGCCACTCTTTGGGCGCCGCGCTATTTGGGGGCGGTGAAGGCATTTTTCAGCACAAAGACAGCATCTATTTCAGCTGTACCAATGGAGGCATCGAAGCGAAAGGGCAAATTTGGATATACACACCCAGCCCCTATGAAGGCACAGAGCGAGAAGGCGAATCACCTGGAATTCTCGAATTGTTCGTTGAGCCAAACGATCCCGAGGTTTTGGACCACCCGGACCAACTCACTGTAGCTCCCTTTGGAGATATCTTTGTGTGTGAAGACGGAGATGATGAACAATACATGATCGGCATCACGCCAGAGAAAAAATTCTATAAATTTGCCCATAACGCCTTCAACAACTCCGAGCTATCCGGCGTGTGTTTCTCCCCCGACGGAACCACCATGTTCGCCAACAATCTCGCCTCCGGCCTCACCTTCGCCATCACCGGCCCTTGGAGCTAGAACATCTGATAATCTCCTTGCACCACATTTAGACAATAACTCTTAATGGGAGAAATCGTAGATAGCTTAAGAGAATGAAAGGAGGAGAAATGCGGCAAAAAAAGTTTTTAGCCCTGCTTGTGATTCTGTTCTGGTTTTCATCCGCTTCTCTATGGGCCTGCACCATCGTCATGGCTGTCAAGGATGGCAAGATCCTGGTCGGCAACAATGAGGACAGATCCTTTTTCCAAACAACCATTAGAATTTCACCAGCTACGGAAAGACGTTTCGGTAGAATCATCTTTGGCTACACAGACGCTCCTTTCCAAGGGGGAATGAACGATCAAGGGTTGTTTATCGATGGAAACGCCCTTCGTTCCACCGGCTGGAAGCCCGAAGAGGGCAAGCCCCATTTCAATGGCATCGTCATCTCCTATCTTCTGGCCAACTGTGCTACGATCGCGGATGTCCAGGCTTTTTTCCAGAAATTCAATGTGCGGGCACTCGACCGGGCCCGATTCCCCGTGGCTGACCGGAACGGTGATTCTATGGTCGTAGAATATGGACAGGGAAAGGTCCAGTTCGTGGTGCGCAATGCATATTACCAGATAGCGACAAACTTTGTGTTCACCAATGTTAAAAACGGGAATTATCCCAGCACAAGATACAAGACAGCCGACCGTATCCTCAAATCAGCAAAGAGCCTCGACATCGCCCTGATCCGAAAGGTTCTGGATGCCACCCACCAGGAGGGCCGGAGCACGACCGTCTATTCCAATATCTATGATCTTAAGAATGGTCAAATCCATATCTACAATGTCCACAATTTCTCAGAAGCAGTGATCCTGGAATTCAATGAGGAGGTGGCTAAGGGTGCAAAGACGATCGACCTGACTTCGCTATTCAAAAAATAGGGATTCCACTTAGATCTAGCCTTTTGCCCCCTAAATCATGAGTTTAAGCAAAAATATCGGGGGTGATTTTGGCTTAATCCATTTGTTTTCAATCATCTCTGAGGGGCTGCCCCCAAGAAAAAGGGAGACCAGGCAGGATTACTCCCTTCTCCCACACGGACGGGATTGGTACCGTCGATATCTATCACATAGATAAAAGAATTCTCGCCCTGGCTCTGGTCATAGACGATCTTTGTCCCGTCCGGAGAAACCGAGGGATTCGAGGCTTGCTCATCAGTGATCGTCAAACGCCGCTGATTGGATCCATCGATATTCATGATGTAGATATCGTAAACACCCGACTGAGGTTCTCCGTGCATGTCAGAGGAGAATACGATCTGCTTGCTGTCGGGTGTCCAGGAGGGAACCTCGTCCAGGGCCCGGGTGAAAGTCAGGCGCTGTTGATTGGTACCGTCCACAGCATTAGCGAGGTAGATCTCAGGGTCATCCCGATCCCGGTCCGCTTCGAAAGCCAGCCAGAGTCCATCCGGAGACCAGGCATGAAAATTGTTCACACGATTGTGGGGCGAATCCTGTGTCAGCTGAGTAAGGTTGTATCCCCACGAGTTGTCTCCATCTCCCTCCGTTACATTGGTTCTCCAGACCTGAGAGCTTCCGCTCCTTCCCGAGTTGAAAGCGATCATGGAACCATCGGGAGACCAGGAGGGATACACGTCTTCAGATGGATCTGCAGTCAAACGTGTGATGTTTGAGCCATCGGCCTCCATATAGAATATGTCCCAATTCCCCTCATTCCTGGCTGCAAAAGCGATCTGTCTGCCGTCAGGTGACCAACAGGGCATGGCCCCGCTTGCTATTTTTTTTCTATTCGATCCATCAGGATCCATGACATAAATGAAACTTTGATTCTGTTCACGCATGACAAAGGCGATCTTGGTGCTGGAAAGATCTGTGTCAGGTCCGGGCCGTCCATCGATCGAGCAGGAGCTGCAGCCCACAATGCAGAAAACTACAAAAAGCGAGATCATACGATTTTTCATGAAACTCCTCCGTTAGGTAATCAGGAAAATAGATCTTATCACACCAATTGTCAAGCTGTTCAGATGCGAAAGCCTTAGACACTTATTTTGGGGCCCTAAAATCCAATTCTAAGGAGAAAAACTAGGGTGATATTTCTCTTAACTTTTGGAAAATGAATAAGTTGTCATGGGCCGCCCCCAAAAGGAACAAACCGAAGATAAAATACGTCTTCTAAGCTGTATGGCATTTGCAGAGGGAGGCGTATAGATGCTGAAGAATTATATCACGGTTGCACTAAGAAATATTACTCGCTACAAAGCTTACTCGTTTTTGATCATTTTTGGTTTGGCCCTAGGAATCGCAGTCTTTATCCTGGCCGTTCTTTATTCAGGCTACAATTCCGGCTTCGACAGCTTTCACCATAAAGCGGACTCCATCCATATGGTCGTCCGCGTAATACCCTCGGGGAATAAGGGAGAGCAGCACACAACCTACACTCCCCTGCCCCTTATGCCCGCTCTGCAGGCGGAGTTCCCGGAAATCCAAGCTGCTACCCGCTTCTCTCGCAATCCCAGGACCATCATCCGAAACCAAGATCAGAGCTTCTATGAAAGCAATATCCTTACGGTTGATCCCGATTTTCTCTCTTTTTTTAATTTCATAATGAAAAAAGGAAACCCCCTCACCGTCCTGTCGCAACCGAACTCCATCCTCCTGAGTGAAGATTCCGCTCTCAAATATTTTGGAGAGACCGACCCTCTAGGAAAAATCTTGACCCTGGACAATAGTTTTGATGTTATCGTGAGCGGTATCCTAGAGAACAGCCCCGATAACTCCTGCATTAAATATGATTTTATGCTCTCAATGGAAACCACCAGGAATCTTTATAACTGGACAGAAAACTGGGAAGTCAACGACCTGACCACATTTATACGTGTGCCTCAAGGAAAAGAAGCCACCCGTATGCAGGCAAAGCTGCCTGCTTTCCTTGGGAAATACTATCCCGACCTCCCGGAGAGTCCCAAGAGCATGTACCTGCTGCCCCTGCTTGAATATCGCCGCCAAGTCGAAGCCCTCGGCCTGCGCTCCAATCTCATGGCAGGAACTCCGTATGTGACCGCCATCTTTCTGGTCGGCATGGCCATCGTGCTGCTTCTCATTGTGTGCATCAATTTTATGAACCTCTCGACGGCGCGCTACATGCAGCGCGCCAAAGAGATCGGTCTGCGCAAAGTCGTAGGAGCCACCCGCTTAAAACTCATAACCCAGTTCCTGGGTGAATCGGTCCTCCTCTCCTTCATCGCCATCCCGCTTGCTCTCCTGCTCTTTTTACTGCTCAAACCCGCATTTATCGCTGCGGTCAACCACAAGATGCAGCTTTCCTTGGCCCACAATCCTGAGCTGGGCCTGGTCATCCTGGCAGGGATCCTTCTCATAGGAGTGTTTGCCGGGAGCTACCCGGCTTTTTATCTGTCTGCCTTCAAACCGATCCACATTCTCAAAGGAGACCTCCAAGTAGGCAAAAAGGGAACGGCGCTGCGAAAGATACTGGTCGTGTCGCAATTTTCCCTGTCCATCCTGATGCTGGTGTTCACCGTTGCCATCGCCAATCAGCTGAAATACCTTGTTCATATGGACAACGGCTTCAACAAAAAACAGGTGCTCACTGTTACCATCCCCAATGAGGCCCAGGGCAGGCTGGAGTCCTTTAAAAAGTCCGTGGCGGGTCTTCCCCATATCCAGGGTGTTTCCGCTTCTCAGCGCCTCCCTATCAACTGGAAACCAGAACTCCAAGTTTTACCTGAAGGTTACGACGAAAATGATCCCTGGACCATGGCCGCCTACGGTGTGGATTATGATTTTATCGAACTTCTCGGGCTGCAAATCCTTGAAGGCAAAAGTTTTTCCCGTGATTTCCAGGACAAGAACAGTTTTATTCTAAACGAAACCGCCGTGCAGCAGCTCCAATGGGAGAATCCTATCGGCAAAGAGTTGAAGCTCGGAGAAAAAGAGGGGGTTGTCATTGGAGTCGCACAGGATTTTTTATTCGACAACGCCCACTGGAAAATCGAACCCTCCGTTCTGTATTTGGAAAACCATGGCTTGGGATACTTGCTCATCAAGGCATCCGATATCACTCAAACCGGAACCATCTCCTTGGTCAGACAGGAATGGCAGGCCTTTTTCCCGAATTTGCCCTTCAACTATTCTACACTGGAAACCCGATTTGATACCTCCTACAACTATATAAAAGGCATGTATCAGGTATTTGGTGCTGTGGGAGTGTTCGCAATTTTCATCTCATGTTTAGGCCTTGTGGCCATGGCGTTCTATACGGTGGGACGAAGGACCAAGGAGATCGGAGTCCGGAAGGTCTTGGGAGCGTCTGTCCCGGGCATCGTCCGGCTGCTGCTTTTCGGCTTCCTCAAGCTTGTGATTATCGCAAACCTTTTAGCCTGGCCCTTGACATATGTCCTTGTGAAACAATTCATGGGATGGGCCTGGGCCTATCGAACCGACGTTTCAGTGATGGTGTTCATGGCCTCAGCCGTGGTCACCCTGGCCATGGCAATCCTGTCGGTGGTATACCAGACAGTTAAAGTCTCTCTGTCGAATCCAGCCGAAGCCTTACGATATGAATAGTCTCTTTGCCCGATTACTATACCGAGTGGGGTGAAAAATTCTAGGAAGAAGGAAGATTGGTCAGCGACAATTAGAATTCCCGGAAAAAATAGTCGACGTTAGTCAAAAGATAGCAGTAATTTAGGAAGCACCCACGGTGTCGCAGCTGATACAAGCACTGAAACCCACGCATGGAGCAAACATGGATGTCGGTGTCGAAGGCACACCTACTGAGTCTTTGCAAACAGTCAAAACAGCCTCTTCCGGTTGGCTTCGTGTGAGAATGAAAAGCTCTGGTTGGATCCATTTTTTTCTGTTCATGCTTACCTCATAGTAAAATATATGATAGAAGAAGTTTTTCTGTCACAGCTCATGAATCCATGTCAAACACTTTTTCCCCCAAGAATATTGATTAATTCTATCGATTCAGGCTTAGTTCCGCCTCCCTGATTTTAACTTTGCGAATGAAATTGATCAAAAAAATCCGAGAAGAACAAAGACTATTTGTGTTTTTCCGGGCGTGGCTCAAATCGGCGACACTTGGTTTTAGATTTGCTATATTGAAAAAAAACGACTATGTGAACAGAA
>JAUWSR010000277.1 GCA_030609975.1 Acidobacteriota bacterium
GGAACGCCGGCTGGAAAGTATTCCTTCTGAAATTGATCTTTCTAAAGGGATTTGCCCTGCGTTTTTTAGGATATGGCCTCGTTTCACCCATTGTTCCATTTATGAGAACTCGGGCCAAAGACATGAAAATCTATATTGTGCACATCTGGCAGGATCTATTTAGAAACATAAACGAACCATGAAAATAGCACTTATCGGAACTCGAGGAATTCCGGCCACCTACGGGGGTTTCGAAACCTGCACTGAGCAGATCGGGCAGAGGTTAGTGCGCAAAGGACATGAGGTCTGGGTTTACTGTCGTGCCGGACATTACCCCGACAAACAGGATCGCTATCTTGGGATGAACCTGGTCTACATCAAAGAGCCCAGGTCCCGATTTTTCGAGACTCTTTTCCATACCCTAAAATCTCTCCTGCATGCAGCAAAACGTGACTTCGACATCATCCTCGTCTTCAACAGTGGGAACGCCGTCTCCCTGCTGGTCCCGATGGTGTTCAGAAAGAACGTCGCCCTGCATATGGACGGAATGGAGTGGAAAAGAGATAAATGGAGCGCTCCGGCTAAAAGCTACCATAGATTCGCAGCCTGGTTGGCCACCAAACTTCCCGTCGAGATGATCAACGACTCCCGTCAGCTGCAAGATTATTATAGGAAAAAATATGGTCGTGATTCCCACTACATCACCTATGGAGCTTCTCCACAGAAAAGCCTGGAGCCGGCCATCCTAAAAAAGCTGGGATTGGAAGCGAACGGATATTATTTCCAGTTGACACGTTTTGAACCTGAAAATAATCCGCTGCTGACGGTTCAAGCCTTCCAGAATCTGAAAACGGATAAGAAGCTGGTTATGGTAGGAGGGGTAACCTACGCGACTCCCTATTCCCGCAGTATCGAACCTGTCCAGGATGAACGCATCCATATGCTGGGTTTCATATATGACAAGGACATTCTACGCGAACTGTACTGCAACTGCTTTGCCTACATCCATGGCAATGAGGTCGGTGGCACCAATCCCACCCTGTTGGAGGCCATGGCCTCCGGTTGTTTTGTAATAAGCCGGGACGTGGCTTTTAACCGGGAAGTCCTGCAGGACGCAGGAATCTATTTCAATAAGACCCAAGAGAGCCTTACAGAAAAAATGAACTGGGCGCTGGAAAATCCGGATGATCTCCAATTCTTCAAAGAAAAGGCCCAGATGATCGTTCGTGAAACCTACGATTGGGAACGGGTGACAGATGCTTATGAAGGGCTTTTCTCTAGGATGCTGGGCAAGATGCCCGAACATCATTACCCCAGGTAGACTTGGCAATACGCATCCAGCGTTTCCCGGGCCGTTTTAGCCCAGGAAAAGGCTTTTGCGCGGGCTATTCCTTTCTCACTCAGACGCTCCCGCAGAGCCGGGTCATCAACCAATCTGAGTATTACACGGACCAAGTCTTCGACCCTGGTCGTTTCAACCAGGACACCTGCATTCCCCACGACTTCCTTTAAACTGGTGGAATTGGAGGTCACAACCGGTACACCGGAGCTCATCGCCTCAAGCACAGGCAGCCCCACCCCTTCATAGAGGGAGGGATAAACAAACACTTCAGCGAGTGAATACAGATGTGGCAGGTCCTCGTCCGGCACGAAGCCAGTCAATAAAATATCTTCTTTCGAGGACAAGGATTTGAGCAAAGCTTGCAGTTCTTGGGCCGCGAAGTCCTTTTTTCCCACGATCACGAGTCTGTGAGGGAGCCCTTGGGCCTTACACATCTCGAACGCCTTAAGCAGCACAGGCAAATTCTTGCGAGGATTCAGCCTTCCCACAAACAGGATATAAGGGGGTTCGACTCCATATTTTTTAACGGTTTGGAGAGAGAGCTCTCCTCCTTTCTCAGCGCCAAACCGATCAGAAATACCGTGAGACACCACCCTGACTTTAACAGGATCCACGGGATAAGCCTGTATGATATCATCCCGGGCGTGCTGTGAACCGGTCAAGATACAAGCTGATTTTCTCACAGTGGACTGCGTTAGCACTTTTAGTCGGAGGGCTTCCCGACGTGAAAAAAATTCCGGATGATGCAAAAAACTCAGATCATGAATGGTGACCACCAGGCTGCCTCTAAATACCAAAGGAGAGTTGTACTGGACATGCAGGATATCCAGTTTGTCAATATAAGTACGGCCGGCCAAAACCAGAGGGATCCGCAGCAGAGGAGTCTTGATATGGAGGCTTTTCAGCTTAAAGTTATCCGACTCCAGGAAGCATCGATAAAAAGGATGCCCGGGATCGGTGACATACAGGAGATACTCATTCTGCTTATCGACTCGACTCAGTCCCCGAAGCAGGTTGCGGATATAGGTACAGTTTCCCGAACCATCTCTCTCGGCGGCGTGGGCATCGATGCCGATTCTCACAATGCCGCTCCTTCATCCTCCGGATTGTCGGTCAGGGAGGCGCTATTTCCCGAACTGATCGCGATGACCCTCTTGCGCCGGAGGCCAAGGAAACTAGCGGCATTTTTCCACATGACAGCGTTCCCTGATTTTGGCATACCCCCTTTGTGTTGTCAATTTCCCTACGAACCTGGATAATTCACGCGTCAAGTTTGCCGCAGATGGTAGCCGCGGCGGTTGAGTCCTCGGTTTACACAGGCAAGGGTTCTTCCCGTTTGAGATTTTATGTTATCATGGACACAATATGAACGATGAGTCTACAGAGAAGCCAAAGTTCCGTAGGGTCGCAGAGCTGAGCTCACTGGGGCTCATGCTTCCCTCCTCCATCGCGGTGGGTCTTTTCTTTGGATACCAGCTGGACAAGCTCTTCAACAGCCATCCCTGGATGCTGCTCATCTTCCTGCTGCTTGGGATTGCCTCGGGCTTTATCAGCCTCTTCCGCGGTCTTAAAAAATACTCAAAAGATCTCTAGATCCGAAGGGCCTGAAAAACATAGACAACCGCCGACAACTCGAGTACACTTAGACCGATTATGGATGAAGCTATGTACGAACGGATCCTGAAAAGGGTCCCTCTGGAGATCATAGGATTGTCTGTGCTTCTGGCCCTGGCAGCGCTGTTCGTATTCGATGCCCTGACAGCCCTGTTTGTGGTCTTGGGAGGGATGCTGGCAGCAGCGGGCTTCATTTGGCTTAAACAATCCGCCTCCCGTTTCCTGTCTCCGGAAAAAGGCCGTGCTCTTCGCTCCGCCCTTCTCCTCTACGGCCTGCGGCTTGTATTGATTCTTGCTGTCTTTTTTATTATAATTCTATCTTTTTCAGAGAGGATCTATGCCTTCATGGCCGGTTTTTCGACCATGATCCTGGTCTTCTTGATCGAAGCCATAGCCACCCTCTCAAGTATGAAGACATGGAATTAGAACATAACCTGGCCATCGTTGACCTGTTCAACCGGGCCTTCGGAAAGCCATTAGCGGCCTTTTTTGGTTTGTTCGGTATCCATGTGCACGATCCCAACCATTTTGTGCCTGATTACATCGTGATGAGCCTAATCGTCGCCGTCCTGCTCATCCTGATCTTCAGCCTTGCCACACGGAAAATTCAAGTTATTCCCAGCAGCGGTCAGAGCGTCCTGGAACTCATCGTCCAAGCGTTTGAATCCCAGCTGACCGAGATCGTGGGCGAAGAAGGGAGAAAGTTTCTGCCCTTGGTCGCCACGGTAGGGATATTTATTTTTGCGGCCAACCTCATCGGACTCGTACCCGGAATGATGTCCCCTACCAGCAAGCTCAACGTGACCGTGGCTTGCGCGCTGGTGGTTTTTTTCTACTACCACTGGCAGGGGATCAAATCCCAGGGTCCGGGCAGATATCTCAAGCATTTTTTTGGGCCGATTCCTGCTTTAGCCCCCCTGATGCTGCCGATCGAAATCATCAGCCATTTTTCTCGTATCGTCTCGCTCTCTGTTCGTCTTTTCGGCAACATTTTCGCCGAAGAACTCCTGATCGTGGTGATGCTTTCGATCATTCCCTTCTTCTTGCCTCTGCCCTTTATGGCAATTGCCATCTTCACCTCTCTCATCCAGGCTTTTGTGTTCGTGCTGCTCTCATGCATCTATATCGCAGGAGCCGTGGCCCATGAAGAAGAGCATTCATAAAGAAGAACATTAATGTAAAGGAGAATTTTATGTATAAACATCTCAAAGCGCTAATCATGCTACTCTTCTTGGTTGCAGTGATGAGCACTCCGCTCCTCGCTCAAGATGACTATTCGGACAACCGGACTGCCATCTTGAAATGGTCCTTGATCATCGGAGGCGCCCTCATCGCCCTCGTAGCCGCTGCCGGAGCTTACTGTCAGGCCAAGTCCATCAGCAGTGCCTGCGAAGGGATCTCCCGCAACCCGGCCTCAGGCCCCCATATCCGCTTCCTGCTCATCTTCGGGCTGGTCCTGATCGAAACCCTGGTCATCTATGCACTGCTGATCGCCATCATTATCCTCATGGTGAACTGGGGCAAGATCTAAGCGAAGGGATGAAACACCCTGCCTTCGACATCCTCAAGACCACGTTCAAGAGGTTTGGAGAGGACCGGTGCGGCAACTCTGCCATCACGGTCTCCTACTTTGTCCTCCTCTGTGCCATCCCGTTGGTCGGTCTTTTTGCTTTTTTGACCACCAAGCTCCTGGGCGACTCGGAAATCGCCTTCCGAAGCCTCAACATCCTCACGGATGAGTTCTTTGCACAGATGGACCCGCTTTTCTTCAAACGTGTCCAAACCGTTTCTCGAGACATAGCCAATCTGGGATGGTTCGCATTGGGAGGCTCCTTCATCGCCGCCAGCTTCATGTTTTCCAATCTTATCTATGCCCTAAACTCCATATTCAGAGCCAACACCCAAAAATCCTTCTTCTACAACCGTTTGATGGAGTGCATGATCATGTTCGTCATTGGGGTCATCATGCTGATCTCCTTGTCGATCACGGTTATTTGGACCGCCCTGAATCGGGCTCTCAATGAGAGTGAGCTTTTCGCCAGGTACCTGAATCCCAAGGTCATGTCGCTGGTCAATAACTTCTTCCTGCAGTACCTGATCC
>JAUWSR010000305.1 GCA_030609975.1 Acidobacteriota bacterium
AGAATAAGATCCGAGGGGGAAAAAGAGCAGAACGACAGCAACAATTAAAATGCTGTGGCTGATAAAAGGTCGTTGGATGGGAAGATGTTTGAGGATCCCTGCCAGGATAGAATAGACAAGGAGGCCAATTCCGGCCATGGTCACCCAGTTCATTGGAGCACCTCCTGCAGCCAATCCAGATCGAATCGGAGGTGGCGGAAGTTCTTTCGATTCCAAGTATACAGCAGATGTATCTTGCCATTGCGGGTAGTCAGGATCCAGGGATAAGCGACTGCGCCGCGCTTTGCCGTCTCTAAAGTAAAAGGCCGGGACCAAGACTCGCCGAAATCATCCGAAACAGCCAGATCCAGCCTCTGGCGATCGACTTGGGAATGATTGTAGATCAAAAGCCAGCGATCGTTATTCACCACCAAGCCCGCAAGCGCTGCGCTGGGATTGGACAGGCCGGTGGTTTGAATACGCGTCCATTTTTTACCCCCATCCAAACTTTCGCTTTGCATGATCTGTCGATAATCGCGGTCCATTGTCCGGAAATATACCTTGGCCTCTTTGGTGGTTTTTAAAAAGACCTGCGGTTGGATCACATCCACTCCCCAACCAAGCTTTCGAATGGCTGTCAGTTTCCAATCCCGGTCGAAAATGAGCAGTTCTCCATAATGGTGTAGAAATTCATGGTAAACCGGCACAGCCACGCGCCCGCCCTCCAATTCAAAAGGAGGGGTTTTAACCAACGTGCTGATATTCCAAAAAGGAGAGGCAACCACCTGCTGCGGTCGGGTCCAGGTATCCCCTTCATCGTAAGAAAACATCACATTCACCGCACTGGCAGACCAGCCCCCGGCAGACACAGACACAAAAAAAAGCGCAAGCGTTCCCTCTCTCGTCAATATGGGGGCCGGGTTCCCAAGGATATGGACATAGCGCCCCGTACCGCGGCTCACAGCGGCAGGGCAAATCAGTATCTTCGGCTCTCCCCAGGAGCGGCTGCTCTCAGTATAGCGAGAAGAATAGAGGCACACGTCGTGTGTAGCCTCTTGCCCCCCCCCATACCAGAAAGCCAATAGATCGTTATCCAGAGCTACCGCGGAAACCGCATGCACCATGGGTGTGGGCATATCAGGCAAGGTACCCGATTCCAACCTGCCTTCCATGGGATTGGAATCAAGCGTGGGAGTGGGGGGTAAAAAAGGGACCTCTGAGTTTTGCCTAAAGCTGACAAAGGTATAGACAACCAGAAGGCCCAGAAAAAATATAAAACTGAGACTATAACGTTTCATAAAATCAGGCTTCAGACCATATTGGGCCTTGAAGTTCGTAGCTTATTCTAACAAAAGAGCAAAACAGAGAAAAGAAATACTTGAACCCTTGGAAACTTTATGAAATAAAAAGAGGAAAGTCACAAACAGCATGCTGTGAAGGAAGAAAAACCATGATGACAAGAAGGGATTTTCTGGGAACGGTATCCTGGTCCGCTTTTGCCATACCAGCCTTTGCGCAGTGGGATTTTACGCAAAGCAAAGTCCAGGACATAAAATTCCCTGAGAAAAATGACCCGGCCTATTGGAGTAAATTGCGCAAATTATTCCCTATGCCGGAAGACCAAGCATTTTTTAATACGGGAACCTTGGGAGCACAACCCACCGTAGTGATGGAAAGCACCATCGAACACATACGCAAAGTGGCGACTGATATTGCAGAATGGGATTACAAAGACGACTGGATCTCGGGGTATAAGCCCTACCGGGTGATTAGAGGGAAACTCGCTGAGCTCATCAATGCGACTACCGATGAAATTGCGCTCACGGAAAACGCCACCGCCGGCATGAACTACATCTCCAACGGCCTCGAGCTCGAACCCGGAGACTTGGTTTTGGGCACAGACCAAGAGCACACAGGCGGCAGATCGGGCTGGCTGGTCAAACAAAAACGGAAAAAGATCGTCTACCGCCCCATCCCTGTTCCCAAGCCGGCCAAGGACCCTCAACAGGTTGTCGACATCTTCAAGCGAGCTATGGGTAAAAAAGTAAAAGTTATCGCTATCCCGCATATTGTTGGTGGCAACGGCACCATAATTCCTATAAAAGCCATTTGCGCCGAGGCAAAAAAAAGAGGGATTTTTACGGTTATCGATGGTGCCCAGGCCCTGGGGCAGATCGCTGTGGATGTCAAGGACCTGGATTGTGATGCCTATTATTCCAGCAGGCACAAATGGCTGCTGGCTCCTCCCGGGAACGGCATGCTTTATGTGCGTCAGGAGCGGATGCAGGATATCTGGACTACGATGGCCAGCGGCAACTGGGATAACCATGAAGACGACGGCTACCGACTCACTCAGAGAGGCACGGGAAATCTAGCCTTGCTGATCGGCCTGAACACAGCCCTCGATTTCCATCAACAGATCGGGCCCGAACGGATTTACAAACGCATTAAATTTCTGGGCGACACCTTACGTGAAGGCTTAAAAACGATCAAAAAAGCTCAGATATTCACCCCTACACATCCCGAGATGAGTGCCGGGATCACTTCCTACAGCATCAAAGGGCTGATGGAGGGCCGGCTCGTGGATGAGCTCTGGAGACGGAAAAAGATCCGGATCCGCGGAGTGAGGCAGTCCACACACATTTACAACAGTCCGCAGGAGATAGAGGATACCTTAAAGATCGTACGTGACCTTGCCTCAGAATGATACCTGTTCCAACACCTCTTCGTCATTGCGGGGAGATTCCTCACTGTGTTCGGAACAGGCTCCGCAACCTCTCCTCTATTACACAAAAGGCAAATCAATGGAAGGACTGGGCTGGGTGAAATATTTGGGACCTTCAGGCGTGATGTAGAAGTCATCTTCCAGGCGAACCCCGAACTCACCGGGAATAACCAGCATAGGTTCGTTGGTAAAGCACATTCCCACTTCCATGGGCCGTTTGTTGCCTTTTACCAAGTTGATCCATTCATGGCCATCCAGTCCTATCCCATGGCCGGCGCGATGGGGGCACCCGGGAAGCTCGTAACCTCCGGGATAGCCATACTCGACATACACCTGACGCGCTGCGGCATCCGCATCCTCACAGGGAACGCCTAATCCAGCTGTGGTAAAAACTGCTGTCTGCGCTTTTTTGGCCAGATTCCATACCTCGCGCTGTCGTTGGTTCGGCTCACCAAAAACGATGGTGCGGCTTATATCGGAGCGGTATCCATCCACATTGCAGCCTCCATCCATAAGGACGATATCTCCCTCTTTGACTTCGATGTGTTTGATGCTCCCGTGGGGATTGGAGGATGCTTCAGCGATCTGAGCGCCGATCCCGCCGGACACGCCCAGGGCCTGGTGTGCCCGTGAGGCAATCGCACTGAAATCCTGCCTGGTCATACCGGCTTCCAGCATAGCTATGGAAGCCTTATAGGCTTCAATGGTGATATCATTGGCTTTCTGCATCAAGGCGATCTCGGTGGGGGATTTGATCACCCGACACTCGATGGAGATAGGATCGCCGCTTACATACTCCAGGTGAGGAGCCTGTTGGCGGATATTATCGTACAGAAAAAAACGCACACGCTCTTCCATCGCTACTTTTCCGCTCCTGATCCCCCGGTCTTTAAAAACCTGAACAACCTTGCTGGCTGGACTCTCATGCTCTTCCCAGACCCGGACATCATCGCCGAACCGGATCAGTTCGCGGGCTCTGTCTTCTTCGAAAGCGGGACAGACCCACGCCATCTCCCCGCGGGCGGGGATGACCACGGCGAACATCCGCTCGCTGTTCCACCAACGCACTCCAGTGAAGTAAAACATGCTGGTGCCGGCCT
>JAUWSR010000083.1 GCA_030609975.1 Acidobacteriota bacterium
GATCCCGATGTCATCCAAGGCCGTCCCGCCAAGCCCCCCAAGGTCTCAGGCGCCGGCACGGGCATCCCTCCCGAGTTCAAAGACATGTTCAACCTGTTCATGCCCTCGGATCTGCAGACCGTGCGCATCCTCCTGCGTTTTGAACGCAAAGACAAGCTGTTGATCAGCGGCATGCTGGACGGGGCCGAAGCACTCCAGAACAAGGCAGCCGTGGTGGACGTTCCCCTGGGAAAGGGCCATGTTCTGCTGTTTGCCATCAATCCCATGTGGCGCCACCAAACCCACGGCAGCTACATGCTCATCTTCAACGCCGCCTTGAACTATGACCACCTGAATGCCGGCAGAAAAATGAAAAAAGCTGACGCCAAAGAGAAGAAGTGATGACGCACTCTATGGAGTGGCAAAATAAATGCCTGCTTGATATCCGTTAGAATTTGGCGGAGATCCGATCCAGTTCCTGCTGGGCACCTTGTATTAGAAAATCGAGGGCCTCTTTTAAGGGACGGATCTTATCGACCAGACCGATGCTTTGTCCGGCCATGAGGGAGCCGAATTCCACATCCCCGTCTTTAACGGCACTGCGCAGGGCTCCCACCCAGTAGTTTTCCACCTCGTACTGAGCCTCTGCCTGGGTGATCTCTTTGTTCCTACGCTTCTCGATGAGTTCCACTTGAAGCTCATTGAATTTGTCCAATCCCTTGTTCCGCAAAGCCCGTACAGCCACAACTTTAAGTTCGGAGCTTATCTGGGGCGTGGACATCGCATCTCGGGCCCGAGCCCGGATAAAGGCCTCTTTGAAACGGGGATGCGTTCCACATTCCTCGGTCATGACAAAAAAGGTACCCAACTGGACCCCGGCCGCGCCCATCAAGAGGAGATGGGCGATGTATTCACCGGTGGCGATTCCGCCGGCCACAAACACCGGGACCTCATCGATCTTGAACAGCACCTGCTGGAGGAGGATTCCCAAGGAGACATGGCCGACATGACCGCCGGCTTCGCTTCCCTCCAGGATGAGAGCATCGACACCATTGTCTATCAGGTGTTTGGCAATGGATTCCGTAGAGGCAAACGCCATCACTTTGGCTCCACTCTCTTTGGCAGCCTGGATCTCGGGACGGCGAGGAAAGCTCCCGGCAAAAACGATAAAAGGCACCGCGTGTTCAGCCGCAACCTTGAGATGGTCCCGGTAGTGAGGCGCAATGGTGATGAGATTCACGGCAAAGGGTTTTTCCGTGAGGTTTTTGACCTGTTGGATCTCTTCATCCAACATCTCGGGGGGCATATTGCCGGCCGCCACACTTCCGAAAGCGCCGGCGTTGGATACAGCCGCCGCGAAGGAACTGTCCGAGATCCAGGTCATAGCTCCTGCAATAATGGGATAGGGAACACCTAAAAATGACTCGCCTCGGCTCCAAAGATCCTCAAGTTTTAACATCAGATCAGCTCCCCGAACAACGGTTCCAGCCACAGTTGAGACAGGTGGGACATTTTTCATCCGGCAGTGAGGCACCACATATCTTGCAGATGATCTGGTAAAGGTCCTTGGAGTTGTTCTTGGATTCACCCAGATGTCTTTCCAGAACTTTGGCGATGGCATCGGGCAGCGACTGGACCAGACCACCTTCAGTAAAAATAGGCTCTGATCCACCTATCCCTTTAAGTTGGCTGATAACGTCCTTGGGATCGACCCCGCTGCGCAAGGCCAGGGAGATCATCCTTCCCAATGCTTCCGCATCGGCCATCGTTGTATACCCGCTCTTGCCGATGCTGGTGAACACTTCGAAGGGTTTCTGATCAAGATAAGAGATCGTCACGTACAGGTTGCCGAAACCCGTCTTGATCTTATCCGTGACCGAAGGCAGAGAATTGGGTCTGTCCAGAGGATGACGTCGAGCCTGACTGCCGTCTTTGTAGAGCACCTGTTCCGCCCGGCAGCCGTCCCGGTAAATGGTGATGCCTTTGGTTTTCAGCCTGTAGGCAAGCAGATAGGCCTTCTCCACATCATCGACCGTAGCTTCATTCGAAAAGTTGATGGTCTTCGAGACGGAATTGTCCACATGCTTTTGGAACGCTGCCTGTATCCTCACATGCCATTCCGGAATAATCTCATGCGCCGTAGTAAAATAATCCGGCAAAATTTTGTCTGGATTTTTCTCTTTCCACTCCGCATACAAAGGATGTAGATCTTTCAGCTCGCCATCAATTATCTTGGAGACGAACTCAAAGGCAAAGACCGGTTCGATACTGGAAGAACATCCGGCCAAACGCGAAATGGTTCCGGTGGGGGCAATGGTAAAAACCGTGGCGTTGCGCATTCTCTTTCCCTTGTAGACGGATTTTTCGATATTGGGAAAGGACCCCCGTTCTTGTGCCAGCTTGGCGCTCTCCTTTTCGGCCGTTCTGCGCAAAAAGGAGGCCACCTTATCGGCCATCTCCAGAGCTTCAGGAGTGTCGTATTTTCTTTTTTGTTTGATCAAAAGATCCGCCCAGCCCATGACTCCCAGGCCGATCCTGCGGTTGCCCTTAGTGATCTCTTCGATCTGAGGGAGCGGATACCTGTTGACCTCGATGACGTTATCTAAAAACCTGACCGCAACTGCGATAGTCTGGGCAAATCGCTCCCAATCGAACTGGTCCTTTTTTCGAGGGCTGTAGAAACGGGAAAGGTTGATCGATCCCAGATTGCAGGATTCATAAGCATGGAGCGGCTGCTCACCGCAGGGATTGGTCGCACGGATGGGCCCCAGTCCCTTGGTAGGATTGTGTTTGTTGATCCGGTCTATAAAAATGAGCCCCGGATCCCCCACCGCCCAAGCCATATTGACGATCTGGTCGAAAACCTCACGTGCATCCTTCTTCCCGACTGCTTTTTCAAGGTTAGGATCGTACAGCTCGTAGGATGTTCCACTCTTCAGAGCTCGCATGAAGTCGTCTGTGATTGCCACAGAGATATTGAAATTATTGACACTTGTGCCATCCTTCTTCATGCTGATGAAATCTTCGATCTCGGGATGGTCAACCCGCAGTATGCCCATATTGGCGCCTCGCCTCGTGCCTCCTTGTTTGACCGCTTCCGTGGCGGCATCGATAACCTTGAGGAATGAGACGGGACCGGAAGCAACGCCCTGGGTTTTTTTGACAAAGCTTCCCTGGGGCCGCAGCAGGCTGAAGTCAAAACCGGTTCCTCCCCCTTCTTTGTGCACCAAGGCCGCATTTTTCACGGCATCAAAAATGGAATTCATGGAGTCCTCGATAGGCAGGACAAAGCAGGCACTTAGACACATGCCGCGCCCTGCGCCCGTAAGCGTGGGGCTGTTGGGCAGAAAATCACGATCCAACATGACCTTGAAAAACTTGCGGGCCCATTTCTGCTGATCTGTATTGGATTTTTCAGCGGAGGCAATGAAAGCAGCCACACGTTTGAATAGATCTGCCGGAGATTTATCCAGAAATTCTCCCTTGCCGTCTTTCATGTAATAACGGGCTTTGAGAATACGTATGGCATTTTGAGAAAAATCATCCCTGTTGGTCATTGGTCCTCCTGAATCAATACGAATAAGTACGCTATATGTTGAAGCATAGAGAATATAGACCACTACATCCTGTATGTCAAGTATTTTTATAAAATTTGTCGTACTTCTTTCTCTCACCCAGAAAATGAGGATTTTGAACAATAAGAACGTGAAAAATGGAATATTCACAGAGCTTTGCCGGGCCATGAAATTTCTAGATGATATGGCCTTTTAAAAAATAGCATCATTATTTTGAAAAGTTGAGGAATAAAAAGGTAATATGATTGTTAATAAGGAAGAGCCCGCAGAGAAAAAGCAGAGCTCCAGCAAATGTCACACATTCTTAAGAAAATCGCAATGCTCAAGAAAGAAGGGCGGCAGTATCGGGTGCTGTTCCGGCATTTTTTCCGGCGGCTTTTTCAGAACGACATGGTTTCATTGGAAGACCAGATGATGGAAAAGCTGGTGGCCACCCTGTCTGCACTGGCCGTCATCTGTGCTTTTTTCGCCTACTCCCTGGTCGGACGCTATTTTATCCAGGCAGATACAAGTACAGCTTGGATGGAGAGGTGTATATTTATCATCTTCCTGATGATCATCATGGGTTTTCTGACCGTGCTGGAATGGGACATCCTACTTCCGGATATCCGGGATTATGTCAATCTTTTGACACTGCCCATCCGAATCCGGACGCTGTTTTTAGCAAAACTCAGCAGTCTTTGTTCACGCAATCTCCGGAGGTGGCGCCGCAAGGCCTTTTCAGCAGGCTCTTTCCCCCCATGTGGTTCACCGGATTGTATGAGGTTCTGAGCGGTAATCCTCAACCGCTGTTTCTATCCGGAACCCGTTTTGCGCTATTATCGCTGCTGCTGGCCCCGGTGCTTTTCCTACTTCTTTCTGCACTGATTTATAAAAAAAGCCTAAAGCCCATACCGGAAATATCCGGAAGGAGCTCCTTGCACAAGATGCACCTCATGACCTTGCTCGCCTCCTCCATAGGTTTGGCATTTCTGATTTTGGCTTACCTGAGAAGCAACCAGATAGATCTTAAGCAGATCCACGGGGGACTGCTGGCGATTCCACTTTTATGCATCCTCATCCTGCTTTTAGGGATTAAGAATATGATCAACATTCCTTTGGCTCTGCCTGCCAATTGGATATTCCGGCTAACGGAAAATCCAAAAACCAGCCATTATGTTTCCGGCCTTAAAAAGGGGATTGTTTTATTGATCGTAGTTCCAATTCTGGGCCTCTGTTTTGTGTTCTTCCTTATTCTTTGGGGATGGGGACCTGCGCTGCTCCATACTTTTTTTACATTCGGAATTTCGCTTGTTCTGTTGGAAATCCTCCTTTGGAATTTCAAGAAGATCCCGTTTACATGTTCATACCTGCCCGGAAAAGCCAAGATCCACATATTCGTTTCCCTCTATTTTTTGGCGTTCTTGGCTTACGCTACCCTGTTAAGCTCGTTGGCCAAACGTTTATTAAATTCTCCCACCTATTTGTTGGCATATTTTAGTTTGGTTTTCCTGGCCCTGTATATCATGCGCACCGCACAGATTCGGGGCAGCTTTAGATATCCCACTCTCCAGTTTGAGGAAAAACCAGCGTCGATGGTATCGCTATTTGCACGCAGCGAGTGAGTCTCTATATTAGGACCGTCCCCTTTTTTTGTTTTATTTTTGTTCAACGGAAAGTTCGATAGTGGTGAGGAAAGAGCTGTAGCTGGGCTCCAGCCGCGCACGGAAGGGCTCTAAAGAAGATGCGATAATTTCAGGGAGCCTTTTCTCCCAAGCGATTCGATGGGAATCGGCTTCCAAAGCTTCAATCTCAGCATCGAGCAGGTCCTTCCATTCCACCGATACCTCAGCATATTCTTCCCCTGCCAACTTTTCCTGTTGATTGCGCAGCATGCTGAGGAGCATCCGGTTCAAACGCCTACGCAGCATGTCCTCCTGCAACTGTTGGGCCTCTTCATCGTCCCAGTCTTCAAAATGAAACTCCTCTCCCTCTCGGAACTGTAATGAAGGACCTTCTGAGACCGGTTTCCCCAACCAAGAATAATAAGCGATGGTGTAGATGTAATAGTACTCACCTAAGCCCATGCCCGCGTCCAACAACGCCTGGGTACGAACTTTGTAAAATTCTGCGATCCGGGGGATCATGCCGAAGCCGAGCCTGAGCTTATTAAGCACACCCCCTGCTGAACCCTCATCAACGTCCCCCTTCAATTTGCCTTCAGAAAGAGTATCAATGGTATTTTCGATCTTCTCACGGATAGAAACAGTCGCTTCCCGTGCCTGCAGAAACGCCTCGAGCCTGTCAGGCCCGATGCCGCCTTCAGGAGCGGGACAGAACTCGTTAACCCGCCCGTGCTGCTCTGTCAGGCTTTTCAACATGGCTTCTGAGTCTTCAAATCCTTTCACCAGACTGCGCACATACAGCACACCCCCAGTAACCAGAAGCGCCACGATGACAATGACGACACCACAACCGATGCCGCACCCGATCAGCCATTTTTTAGTGGAATTGGATGACTCCGGTCTGCTCGAATCCAAGGTATCCTCCACATCAAGATTGCCCGTTCAGGCTGAGATAAAGTTAACACAGGAGAAAAAAAGAAGTCAAATTCGCCTTTTGACCACTGTCTCCACCTATGTTATAAATCTTTCACACAGAAATTGAAACATCGTTTGCTTCATCTAACTGCATGTCTGCTGGTGGTGTTTACTATTTTTGCACACCTTGTTTATCCAAGCCAGGCTGAGCAGAAGATCGCCCTGGAGGATATGGTCGGGCAGATGCTGCTGGTGGGCTTTCGGGGAACTGACATCACTGAGAACTCCTCCATCGTCCAGATGCTGTACGAGTTGAACTTGGGTGGTGTGGTTCTCTTTGACTATGACGTGCCCTCGCAAAGCTTTCCCCGCAATATCCTCGATCCGAAACAAACCCAAAAGTTGATCGCGGATCTACAGAGATCATCCAAGACACCGCTGTTGGTGGCGGTTGATGCCGAAGGGGGGCGTATCAACCGCCTACAGGCCAAATATGGATTCCTGGATATCCCCAGCGCACAGGAAATGGGAAGGAAGACTTACCAGGAATGCTTCACCATCTACAGAACTTTGGCACAACAGCTCCATGACCTGGGCTTTAATCTCAATTTAGCACCGGTGGTGGATCTTAATCTGAATCCCAAAAACCCTGTGATCGGATCCTTAGAACGTTCTTATTCAGGTAAGTCTCAAAAGGTGACCGAGTGCGCCCTGGCCTTTATCGCCGCGCACCGGGAGAAAAAACTCATCACCACCCTTAAACATTTTCCCGGTCATGGAAGTTCTCAACAGGACAGCCATCTAGGCCTGGTCGATGTTACCCGCACCTACGAGGCCATCGAGCTTCAGCCCTACCGAGATCTCATCCAAAAGAATCACGCTGAAACCGTCATGACCGCACACATCATGAACAGAAAAATCGATCCGAAGTTTCCGGCCACCTTATCACAGGAATATATCCAGCACCAATTGCGAGACAAATTGTCTTTTCAAGGAGTAGTCATCTCCGATGACATGCAGATGGGAGCGATCACCGAACACTATGGTTTCGCAGAGGCCCTGATCCTAGCCATTAACGCTGGATGTGATCTGATCGCTCTGGCCAATAATGCCAAAACCTATGACGAAACCCTGCCCATCCATGCTCACCGCATTATCGTGGCTGCCGTAAAAACCGGGAGAATCTCAATCCAAAGAATAGACGAAGCATATGAGCGGCTTAAACAACTTAAAACTAAATACGGAATCCTAAAACCATAAAGTCATCTCCAAACATTTATCCCTAAAGTCATTTTGATAAAATACCACGTTCAAGATTATTGCCCTGATTTACTAAGGGGCCAAGGTTGCTGCAGCGACGAGGCAACAGCCTGACCCCAATATCACTGGATCACGAGAGTTTCGTGAATGGCTTGAGTCAGCCTGTCCATAATAAACCGCCGGTCGCTGCCGGATGTGACAATAAGAATGGAAAGGTGCAGGGCGTAGTCGTTCATCAAAGTATATTCGCAGACCAATACCGTCTCTTTTTCAAGATCGATCTTATAACCCGAGGCATCCGTTAGACTGGTAAGTTTATAATCCGAAACCGCAAATTCGCCTAACATCTCATCCTCTCCACGGCGCAGGCTTTCCAGCCGTTTGCGCATCTCCCGATCCGGATCCCATCGCCGGCCGTCTGGTTGGGCAGCGATCGTAACTCTTATATCCTTAGCGTAGGAAAACGTGATCTCGGACCTATCCCCCTCATACCGGGGAATCACTGTGTATCTTCCGGGTAAGGACACCTGATAGTAGCCGGTCGGCTCTTTGTATAGCAGGCTGTTGACTCGTCTGGTAAAGTCATCACGGTTCACCCTTTTCTGAGCTGCGCCAGCAACGATGTATTCCCCGTCGGCATCGCCCTGCAGGTAGATGTCATCCTCGGTTTGAAACTCCCGGTCCTGCCCCGCGGAACGGATCTCATAGCCTTGCAGATCTCCCTCAAATCGCATCCCATGGCCCCAGCCATCAATCAAGGGGTGTTTGGGATCCTCCAGGTTACGCGAAACAGGGGATCCGGCATCCTGCTCCATTAAATCCAAGATCTCATCGATATCCCGGGGGAAATCGATCTGTCCGTCTGCAGAAAGAATGGATATCTGAGCCATGACCACACGCAGATTTTGGAGCTTCACCCGAGTGGTAAGCTGCCCGCCTCGATCGGATAGACATGATCGCCAGAACATTGACCCGAGAATCCCAAATAGAAAGACGCCTACAGCAATAAACAGAATATATCTGAAGGTTGTGCCGCGCATGCTTTCTCTCGCCAATTATTGCTGGTAGGATTCCAGAATGATCTGGCCGAGAAATTCAGCCAGGAGCCGATTAAACTCCTGGGGACTTTCAATCATCATAAAATGTCCGGCATTTTTCATAAATTTGAGCGTGAAATTCTCATGATGCTTACGGATCACACGGAAATATACCAAAGGACGATCCGCATTGATGCTGCGAACAGGCACATCGAGCTCCTGGAGCATGGAGGTCGCATCATATCTCATAAGCTCTTCCAATGCCCCAAGGCCGACATCCGCAGGAGTTTCAGTCATATCCAGTACGATCCGCCGTTTGATTCGATCTGAAGCCGTGGAGCGGAAATAATTCTCCAAAACATACATGCGCACGCCTTCGGCAAAATCCTCATGGAAGGGTGAAAGAGCGGTCTCGATCTGCTCCGGGCTGTAGGCTGAAAGGTAGATATCACTCATGGAATCCGCCCCGATAATTCCGATCACACGCCTGGGTAAAAGCCGTGCTGCTTCCAACACGACGGGGCCGGCCAGAGCATGGCCGATCAAAACCACTTTTTGCAGGTCCAACCTTTCCACAACCGACACCACATCCTGAGCAAAAGCCTCTATCGTCCAACTCGAACGTTCCGCACCCGAGCGACCATGCCCCGCGAGATCAAGCGTTACGACTTGATAATACACCTTGAAGGAGGGGATCTGCCCATCCCAGTAGCTCATGTCCGCACACCAGCCGTGCACAAACACCAGGGTCATGTCTCCTTGCCCAGTGGTCTTGTAATGGATGGAAACACCATCCGCAGATTCGACATATCCTTTGGGAGATGTTGAGGATCCTTGATCGTCGACAGTTTTTTGACAGACTGTCGCCAGAATAATCAATAGTGACAAAGAAAACACAAAAACAAAGTTTCTGAATATCTTCATGCTCTCCTCCATTCCCATGCGTTTAAACGGGACGTGGAAGTTTGTGCCGGTGCTTCCAGAAAAACCATGCGGCTATCGCAGTGGCAAGCGCCAAACCTACTCCGAATTCTCCCGTCAAATAGGCTGTGATGCCCGTATCGAGTGTGATGCGATCAAGGTGATTCTGAATGAAATAGTTATGCATGGCATGCAGGAACATCGCTGTCCATAAGCTTCCGGTCTTAAGACGCAGCCAAGCAAAAATAAAGCTTGCGCCGATGGCCATGATGCCAAAATTCAGGACCGCATACCAACCGGGAGTCCCACTGTTGTATCCGGAGAAGAGAATGAGCGGCAGGTGCCACACCCCCCAGATGAATCCGCTTATCAGCGAGGTACGGGTAAAACCTGTGATCCGATACAAACGAGGTACCAGAAAACCACGCCATCCGATCTCCTCACCTAAGGCTGTCAAACAGCTGAAGAGGATCGTCACCACATAGGTTACGGGGCGCGTGGAGAAGCCGGCCTCAAGACCTCCTAAGGCAAAAATCCAAACCAGGGCATAAACCGGAAGGGCATAGATCAGCGGCATAAAAAAACTCAAGACTTGATATCGGGTTTTTCCCCATCCCCAACCCAGGCCGCGCAGATTTTTCTGGAATAACAGCGAAGTTAAAAGGGCAGATATACCAGGGCACCACATCAAGCCCAGTACAAAGAGAAGGGCATTATCGATGTCCAAGGTGCCGGCAGAGATGAACTTAAAATAAAAGAAGGAACTGAATAGAAAAGTCAAAACTAAAAAGGTGAAAATCTCTTTCAGTGTTTTCTTTTGAGACATGGTTTACAACGTGACGCCTTCACTGGGCGATGGTACCAGAGTCCCCCACCTTCCACTGCTGGTGTTCATACACATAGAGGATGGCTCTCTGGACTTCCCGGCCGGCATCAGCGGTGTACTTCAGCTCAACCAAGTGCCAGGTTTCCAGATCGCGGTATTTCAGCTTGATCTGAGTTTCTGTAGGGCCGGCGAAGTGTTTCCCCCGGAACTTGCGCAGTATCTTGGTGTCTTTACCATAGTTTTTTACCAAAACCGGAAGCATGTCTCTTTCTTCAGCATCCTGCTTGATAAAAACTTCAATATCATCCAGGGGAGTATAATATGCATCTATCTGAATCCATTCGTACTCGAAATCCCCAGAACCGCCCCCGGAAAGAGCCTTGTAACCAAAGTAGCCCCCGATAATCAAGATGTCGAAAAGAAGAAAAATCAAGATGATCTTTGTGACTTTGCTCATATCTATTCAATGGTATTTACTCCCTAGGGAAAAGTCAACGTCTGTGAATAAAGGCAATCATTTCCGGATTTGTGAAAATTAAATTTCAAATTATGCCTGAATTAAATATAATAGGCCATCGAACTAAGGCGAGAATGATTTCGTATATACAGATAATCCCAAAGATGAGGTGAACATGACAAAATCAAAATGGCTTACTCTATTTGGAATCCTGCTTCTGGCGACTTCTGGTCTGGCAGCCGAAGTGGGATTCGACCGCTACCACTCTCCAGCGGAGTTGAACCGGGCGCTGGCGGATTTTGCCGCCGCTCATCCCCAGTTCACAAAGCTGCATAAATTGGCGGTCAGTCCCGGCAATAATCCGGTGAACCTGCTTGAGATCGGACCTGAGACCGGAAAGAAAGACAAAACTTTTCCTGCCGTGATGGTGGTGGCCAACATGGAGGGGACGGTTCCCCTTTCCAGCGAAGGCGCCCTGTATCTCGCCAAGCTTATCCTGGATAAACCCGAAGTACGCAAAGACAAGACCTGGTACATCCTTCCCTGCGGCAATCCGGATGCAGCCTCGCGCTATTTCGCCAAACCCCTTCACATGGATACACGCAACGCCAAGCCGCACAACGATGACATGGATGATCAGACCGACGAAGACGGAGTGGAAGACCTGGACGGCGACGGCTTCATCAGCACCATGCGGGTCAAAGACCCACAGGGCGAATGGATGAAACTTCCGGGTGAGCCCCGCCTGATGAAGAAAGCTGACAACAGCAAAGGTGAAAAAGGCGAATACAAGCTCTACAGCGAAGGAATCGATAACGACAAAGACGGCCAGTACAACGAAGACGGACTCGGCGGTGTCAACATCGGCATCAACTTCGCCCACCTCTTCCAGTTCCACACCCCTACTGGCGGAGCTTGGTCCGGAAGCGAAAAGGAAAGCTTCAGCCTTGTCAAGTTCATTGTTGAACACCGCGAGATCGGGCTCACCTTCTGTTTTGGTGACACCAATTTTTGTCTGCTACCTCCCCAAGGAGGACGTCAGGGCTCGGTGGACATGGACAAGATCAAGATCCCCGAACGCTTCGGCGGCATGTTGGGCATCGACACGGAAAAAACCTACACCATAAAGGAGATCATGGACTTGGTCCAGCCCATGCTCCCGGCAGGCATGGAGCTTACCGAATCCATGATAGCCAGCTTCCTGGGCTTGGGCGCGGTTGTGAACCCCTTGCCTGAGGACCTCAAGTTCTACACCGAATTTTCCGAGAAATACAAAGAATTCCTGAAGACCAACAAGCTGGATGAAAAAAGGCTTGATACCGCCCGGGCTAAAGACGGCTCCTTCGAGCTCTGGTCCTACTACCATCTGGGTCTGCCCTCATTCTCTATGGACTTCTGGACACTGCCCGAAGTCAAAGAGGAAAAGAAAGAAGAGGAGCTTACCCC
>JAUWSR010000040.1 GCA_030609975.1 Acidobacteriota bacterium
AAGGAATTTGATAAGGAAAGAAGATGAGCCGAAAAATAAGATGGTACAAACGACTGGTGCCCTTTTTAAAAGAAGTAAAGGCTGAAGTCAAGAAGGTTACTTGGCCTTCCAAGAACGAGGTGTACAGCACCACAATCGTGGTCATCTTTGCAACCATATTTTTTGGCTTCTACCTGTATATTATGGACTTGATTTTTTCTTATGTTATTAAGCAGTTGGAAAGTATTCTATCTTAAAAGTAGAGAATAAAATGTCTAAAAATTGGTATGTCGTACACACTTACTCCGGTTTCGAGAAGTTTGTGTCCGAATCCGTTCATCAAAGGGCCCAGGAGCTTGGAATCGAGGATGAGATCGGAAAGATCATTATTCCCACAGAGGGAGTGGTCGAGATCAAGGGAGGCAAAAAGGTCGTATCGACCAAACGGTCCTACCCTGGATACATTCTGATCGAAATGGAGATGAGCGACAAGAATTGGCTCATCATCCGGGACACACCCAAAGTCACTGGGTTTGTGGGTTCTGGAAAAAGGCCGTCCCCTTTGAGCAAGGATGAAGTGAGCCAGATCGTCGAGCACATGGAGAGCACTTCGGAAAAGCCCAAACCGAAGCATTCCTTTGAAAAGGGAGAGGCCGTGCGAATCATCGACGGGCCCTTCTTCAATTTCAACGGGATCGTGGAAGAGGTCAACAACGACCGGGACACTCTTAAAGTAATGGTTACGATTTTTGGGCGTTCGACACCGGTAGAACTCGAATTCTTACAGGTTGAGAAAATATAGGAGGAAACATGGCCAAAGAAGTTGTTGCTGTGATCAAATTGCACATCGAAGCTGGACAAGCCAGCCCCGCTCCACCGGTCGGCCCTGCCCTCGGTCAACACAATGTCCCCATCATGGATTTTGTGCGGCTGTTCAATGACAGGACCGGCAAGATGGAACCTGGGACCGTAGTCCCCGTTGTTATTTCCGTGTTTAAGGACAGATCCTTCAATTTTGTCTTGAAATCACCACCAGCCGCCTATCTGCTCAAAAAAGCAGCCGGGATCGCCAAGGGTTCTGGAGAGCCGAACAAAGAAAAAGTGGGCAAGGTGACCCGCGCACAATTGGAAGAGATCGCTAAAACAAAGATGGAAGACTTAAACGCTTTTAATTTAGATGCTGCGGTAAAGATCATCGAAGGTACCGCTAGAAACATGGGATTGGAGGTTGTCAGTGGCTAAACGCAGTAAAGGTTACCAGGAAGCCCGGCAACAGCTGGACAAAGAAGAATATCAACTGAGCGAAGCTGTGAGTCTGCTCAAAAAGCTCAGCTACGCCAAGTTCGATGAATCTGTGGATATCTCACTCAATCTGGGCGTGGATCCCAAACATTCCGATCAGATGGTGAGAGGAATAATCGTTCTGCCCCACGGTACAGGCAAGAGCGTTAAGGTCTGTGTTATTGCTTCAGGTGAAAAGATCACGGAGGCGGAGCAGGCCGGGGCCGATTTTTCCGGAGGTGAGGATCTCATCGAAAAGATCTCCAAGGGTTGGACCGATTTTGATGTGGTGGTTGCAACCCCTGACCTGATGCGAAGCGTGGGGAAGCTGGGGCGGGTTTTGGGCCCCCGGGGCCTCATGCCCAATCCCAAATCCGGAACCGTGACGTTTGATATCAAAAAAGCCGTAGACGAGGTCAAAGCAGGCCGGGTGGAATTTCGTGTAGATAAGACCGCTGTCGTGCATTCTATCGTGGGGAAGTCCTCTTTTTCCGAGGATAAGCTCAAAGAAAATATCCAGGCATTTTTCCAGGCAATAATGCAGGCCAAGCCTGCATCCGCTAAGGGAAAATACGTGAAAAGTATTCATATCGCTTCCACAATGGGGCCTTCCCTCAGAATCGTGGAAGCATCGATTGAGAAATAGGAGAGGGACTGTGAGTGTGAATCGTGCCCAAAAAGAAGAGCAGGTACAAGAATTGAAAGTTGCCTTTGAACAGAACGACACCTTCTATCTGTTGGATTATGTGAAGATCCCGGTTTCGAAATCCGCTGAGCTGCGTCAGCAGCTACGCGAGAATGACTGTTCCCTGCGGGTTGTCAAAAACCGCCTGGCGCTAAGAGCCCTGAAGGAAGAGTTCCCTGAGGAACTGAAGGATTTTTTCCAAGGACCGACAGCGATTGCCTATACGAGGGAAAACCCAATTGTCCTAGCCAGGTTGCTCAGAGAATTTATCGCTCAGAACAAGATTCTGAAGGTGAAAGGCGGGCTGGTTGAAGGAGGGTTTGTGGATGGGGATAGGTTCAAAGAGATATCGAGCCTGACCTCAAAGAAAGATCTTTTTGGAAAACTGGGTTTCCTGATGGCATACCCCTTAACCCAATTCTTAAAGACTTGGCAGGCCCCCTACCAGAGCTTGGTCAGTATGTTGAGTCAATTGAAGGATAAAAAAATGGAGGGTCCGCTGTCTTAACGGACCTTGAATTTAACGGAGGATAACATGACTAAAACACAGGCCCAAGAGGCAGGTGATAAAGCCAAAAAAGAGACGAACGAAAAAGATAAAAAGGAGAAAACCAAAGTGGCAAAACTTACCAAAGAACAATTCTTCGAACATCTGGACAACCTGACGGTTTTAGAACTGGCGGACTACATCAAGGAATTTGAGGACCGTTATGGTGTGAGCGCTGCGGCAGTAGCTGCCCCTATCGCGGCAGGTCCGGCAGCGGGCGAGACTCCGGCCGAGCAAGAAAAGACTGAATTCAATGTGGTCCTCAAGGAGATTGGTGACAGAAAGATCAACGTGATCAAGACCGTGCGCGAGATCACAAGCCTGGGATTAAAAGAAGCCAAGGATCTAGTCGACAATTCACCCCAAGCCGTGAAAGAAGGCGTTTCCAAAGAAGAAGCTGAAGAGATCAAAGGGAAATTTGAAGCAGTCGGAGCCATCGTCGAAATTCAGTAATTTTATGCTTTATTGACCAAAAATTAACCTCTTGTGAGGGCAAATATGCATCACGAATCAGACCATATTTATCGCGAACGCGTCGATTTTTCTAAAATCAAAGGGACTTTTCCTATGCCGGATATGCTGGCCATCCAGAAGAAGTCCTACGCCGAATACCTGCAGATGGAAATGCTTCCTGAAGAAAGGAAGGATATAGGCCTGCAGGCGGCCTTCAAGGACATATTTCCGGTGGCGGATTTTAAAGAAACGACACAGTTGGATTTTATCAGTTATTCCATCGGCAACTGGGAATGTAAATGCGGCCGCCTCAAAGGCGTCGATAACTCGCGGCGCCGCTGCAACGGCTGTGGAACCCTGCTGCTGTCGGATGCGGAATTGACGAGTAAGGAGATCTGTCCTTACTGTAATGCCGAAAAAAAGGTCGAAACTCCACTTTGTGAACACTGCGGTGACCGGGTCGAACTGAAGATGAAATACAGTCCTCACGAATGTCTGCAGAAAGGCTACACCTATTCCGTTCCTCTCCGAATCAAGGTGAGATTGATCTCTTGGGAAAAAGATGCTGTTACCAAAACCAAACGACTCAAGCATATCAAAGAGCAGGAGGTCTATTTTGGGGATATCCCGCTCATGAGTGACAAGGGGACTTTTATCTTTAATGGCATCGAGCGTGTGGTTGTCAGCCAGTTGCAGCGGTCACCCGGTGTCTTTTTCCGTCCCGGAGACGGCAAAGGATTTTTTATTGGGAAGATCATCCCTTATCGGGGAGCTTGGGTGGAGTTCGAATACGATGCTAAAAACATCCTCTACGTCCGTTTGGACCGCAAGAAAAAATTCTTCGCCAGCGTTTTCTTGAGAGCGTTGGGATTCGGTTCGGACGAGGAGATCCTCCGGCTTTTTTACAAGGGCTACAAACTCTATCCCCAATCTGACCAATTCTACTGGGGACTCGAGGAGAATCTTATCGGTAAAACTTTGGCCGCGGATGTGAAGAATCCCGCCACCAAAAAAGTTGTAGCACAAGCCAAGAAAAAGCTGACCAAAGAGTTGATAGAAAAATTGCGATCATTCAAGGTCGACAAAGTTCTTGTGGCAAAAAAAGAACTGGAAGAAGCATACGCTCTCCATGCCGTGGCTGACATTATGGAATCCAACACTCTTTTAGAGGACAGTCATTGGGAAAAACTATCCCAGAAAGGTGAGCCCTTTGAGGTTTTCTTTCCCTATCAGGATAAGATTGGAGAGATCGTCAAAAACACTCTGGCTAAAGACACCCATAAGGATACCAATACAGCTTTAGGTGAGATCTATAAAAAATTGCGTCCGGGCGAACCCCACACTATGGAAAGCGCCCATAATCTTTTTCACAACCTGTTCTTCAATCCTCAAAAGTACAACTTTTCGCGGATCGGACGTCTCAAGATGAACATCAAGCTGAAGATGAACACTTCGCTGGAAGAAAAGACACTCACGCCCTTGGATTTTGTGGAAGTCATCAAATACCTGCTTTTGCTGCGAGCCGGCGAAGGCACGGTGGATGATATCGATCACCTTGGGAACCGCCGGGTAAGATCGGTGGGAGAACTGGTAGAAAACGCCTTCCGGATCGGATTGACCCGCATGGAACGGACCATCAAGGAAAAAATGACGATCGCTACGGACCTGGCCTCAGCCATGCCCCAAGATCTGCTCAACTCCAAGCCAGTGATCGCTGCCTTAAAGGAGTTTTTCGGCAGTTCCCAGTTGTCCCAGTTTATGGATCAGATCAACAGTTTGGCCGAGATCACGCACAAACGGCGTCTGAGTGCCCTGGGGCCAGGAGGCCTGAGCCGGGAAAGAGCCGGCTTTGAGGTGCGAGACATTCAATCCTCCCACTATGGCCGTATCTGTCCCATTGAAACACCGGAAGGACCGAATATCGGATTGATCTCGTCTTTGAGCAGTTTTGCCCGCGTTAACGATTTTGGTTTCATTGAAACTCCCTATAGAAAGGTAAAGAACAGCCGGATTATCGATTACGTCCGGATCCTTCACCCTGGGGATAGTTCCTTCAAGATCTCAGAGATCGTAGCCAAGGATGATTTCACTAAGGAAGTGAATAAGCTCAAGAAAAAGAAGGATAGCAATTTTCCGGTTTCTGAACCCTACTGCTTCTACCTGACTGCATGGGAAGAAGAACAGTTCAATATCGCTCAGGCCAATGCTCCTTATGATGAGCAGGGCAATTTCCTCAACGATGCGATCAGTGCCCGCCAGCAGGGGGAATTCAAGACGATCCCTAAGGAGCAGATCGATTACATCGATGTCTCGCCCAAACAGCTGGTCAGCCTCTCGACCTCGTTGATTCCTTTCCTCGAGCATGACGATGCCAATAGGGCCTTGATGGGCTCCAACATGCAGAGGCAGGCCGTCCCTCTCCTCAGACCGGAAGCACCTTTGGTAGGTACCGGGATCGAGCACATGGTTGCCAAGGGTTCCGGAGATGTCACGATCTGTAAACGGGGTGGAGTCGTGGAGTTCGTGGATGCTGAGCGCATCATTGTACGCGTGGATGAATCCAGCAACGGAGACAGCTACGAAGTGGGTACGGACCTGTATTTGCTCACCAAGTTTATGCGTACCAACCAGAATACCTCCCTCAATCATCGTCCCATCGTGAGGAAGGGGGACTCGGTCGTGGCGGGACAGATTCTGTCTGACAGTACGTGTACGGACCAAGGGGAACTGGCTTTGGGCAGAAACGTTCTCTGTGCTTTTATGCCTTGGCGCGGCTATAATTTTGAGGATGCCATCGTTGTCAGTGAGAAGTTGATTAAGGATGATATCTTTACCTCTTTACATATCATCGAAGAATCCATCGAAGCTCGGGACACCAAACTAGGTCCTGAGGAGATCACTCATGATATTCCCAATGTTCCGGAAAATCTTCTGCGCAACCTTGATGAAAATGGGATCGTGCGGATCGGGGCCAATGTTAAATCCGGAGATATTTTGGTGGGGAAAGTCGCTCCTAAGGGAGAAACACAGCTGTCGCCTGAAGAAAAACTGCTCAAGGCCATTTTTGGTGAAAAGGCCTTGGACGTGAAGGACGCCTCTTTGTACTGTTCTCCGGGTGTCGAGGGGACTGTTATCAATGTGCGCATTTTTTCTCGACGTGGGATTGAAAAGAATCTGCGTGCAAAGGCTATCGAAGAGGATGAAATCACAAAGATGAAGCGGAACTTGGACGATGAGATTCTTATCCTTGAGAATGAAAGGTGGCACCAGCTGCGCTCTCTGCTCAAAGGAGAGACGGTAGTCCAGGCTCAGAAGGTGTCCGGAGTGGAACTGGAAAAAGGCAGCAAACTGACTGCTGCTGTCCTGGACGAGATCAAATCCAAGGATCTGAATAAGATCAAGATTAAAGTCAAAGTTAAACGTGATGAGAAGATCAAGGATGTCGAGAAAAAAGTTAAACGGCAGATCGAAGCTCTCAAACTGATCCACAAAGAAAAATGTGATGCCCTGCGTAAAGGGGATGAATTGGCTCCGGGAGTGATTCAAGTCATCAAGGTCTATATTGCCATGAAACGGAAGCTCTCAGTTGGTGATAAAGTTTCCGGAAGGCACGGCAACAAGGGAATCGTGGCCAAGATCGTACCCGAAGAAGATATGCCTCGTTTAGCGGATGGCACTCCGGTTGAGATCGTGCTCAATCCCTTGGGAGTACCCTCCCGAATGAACGTGGGACAGATCTTGGAAACTCATCTGGGCTTAGCGGCCAAGCAGCTGGGTCTCTGGATCGCCACTCCCGTGTTTGACGGGATCTCTGAAAAAGAGATCAAGGACCTGCTGAAAAAGTCCAAGCTGCCCCCCTCAGGCAAACACCCTCTCTTTGATGGGATGCAGGGAGAACAGCTGAATAGTGAAGTCACAGTGGGATATATCTATATCATGAAGTTGTATCACCTTGTGGACGATAAGATCCATGCGCGCTCCACGGGACCGTACTCTCTGATCACGCAGCAGCCTCTGGGTGGAAAAGCCCAATTCGGAGGGCAGCGATTCGGTGAGATGGAGGTCTGGGCTTTAGAGGCATATGGTGCGGCTTATACGCTGCAGGAACTGTTGACGGCCAAATCGGATGATGTGGAAGGTCGGGCCAAGATCTACGAAGCCATCGTCAAGGGCGATCTGGATTTCAGTCCAGGTCTCCCCGAATCGGTGAACGTTTTGATCCGAGAACTTCAGAGCCTGTGCCTGAACGTTGAATTGGAAAAAGCCGAAAAGGAAGAAATCCTACCCTGGGGTATCGATGTTCCCCAGATCTTAAAAGGAGACAGATGATGGATGCCAGGCATGCAATGGGTGGAAAACCCAAGGTGGATTTCGATCAGGTTCGCATCAGTATCGCTTCTCCCGAAAAGATCCTGAGCTGGTCATGGGGTGAGGTCACCAAACCCGAGACCATCAACTACAGGACTTTTAAACCTGAAAAGGATGGATTGTTCTGTGCCAAGATCTTTGGTCCCATCAATGACTTCGAGTGTCTCTGCGGCAAATATAAACGCATGAAATACCGGGGGATCATCTGTGAAAGATGCGGTGTGGAAGTCACACGCTCCAATGTCAGGCGTGAGCGCATGGGGCACATCAAACTGGCCTCTCCTGTAGCCCACATCTGGTTCTTTAAAGGCACTCCCAGCCGCATCGGATTGATCTTGGATCTTTCCATAAAAGATCTGGAAAAGGTGCTGTATTTCGAGTCCTACATCATCACCAACCCAGGGGATACTCCCCTAAAAGAAAGGCAGCTGTTGACTGAAGAGGAATTCAAAGATGCCCAAGAGAATTTCGGGGATACTTTTGATGCCTCCATCGGGGCTGAAGCTATCAAAAAACTTTTGGAAGGGAGTGATACCAACAAAGAGGCAGAACGGCTGCGCGAATTGATGAAAACAGAAACCAGCCAACAGCGAAAGCTACGGCATGCTAAGCGTTTGCGTGTGTTCAAGGCGCTTAAAAAATCCGGTAACCGGCCCGAGTGGATGATCCTGGATGTAGTGCCTGTCATTCCGCCCGACCTGCGCCCCTTAGTGAGGCTGGATGGAGGACGTTTTGCCACCTCTGACCTCAATGACCTCTATCGCCGCGTGATCAACCGCAACAACCGTTTGAAAAAACTGATGGAGCTGAGGGCTCCCGAACTCATCATCCGTAACGAAAAGCGAATGCTGCAGGAGGCCGTTGATGCCTTGTTCGATAACGGCAAGCGTGGGCGCGTCCACCTGGGGGCAAACCGCAGACCGTTGAAATCCTTGAGCGAAGCTCTGCGAGGCAAACAAGGGCGTTTCCGTCAAAATCTTCTGGGCAAGCGTGTGGATTATTCCGGTCGCTCCGTCATCGTGGTCGGACCCGAACTCAAGCTCAACCAATGCGGCCTTCCAAAAAAGATGGCTCTGGAGCTGTTCAAGCCTTTTATTTTCCATAAACTCGAAAAGGAAGGCTTGGTTCCTTCCGTGAAGATTGCCCGTGAGTGGCACGAGCAGGAAAAAGCTGAAGTTTGGGACTATCTGGAAGAAGTGGTTAAAGAGCATCCTATTCTGTTGAACCGGGCACCCACACTGCACCGCCTAGGTATCCAGGCTTTCGAGCCGGTACTGGTGGAAGGGAAGGCCATTCAGATTCACCCGCTGGTGTGTGCTGCCTTCAATGCCGACTTTGACGGCGACCAGATGGCCGTACATGTCCCGCTTTCGGTGGAGGCTCAGATTGAGGCCAAAACCTTGATGTTAGCGACCCAAAATATCCTTTCGCCGGCCAACGGAAGACCGCTGGCTATCCCTAGTCAGGATATGATCCTGGGATGCTATTACCTGACTTTGATCCGAAAGAAAGGCAAGGGCGAAGGCCGGGTGTTCGCTTCTATGGACGAGGTCTTGCTGGCCATGGAGGATAAACAGGTCGATCTGCACGCCGAGATTAAAGTCCGTTATACCGGGAAATTTATCAACCTGGACACATTTTATGATGATCAGGCTGTTACGACCTGCCCGGTTTCTGACATAGACAATCGGATCGTAGCCACTTCGCCGGGCCGTATCATCTTCAACAACATTCTTCCCAAACGTTTACCCTTCATCAACGGCATGTTCAAGAAAAAAGGCATGGAGAATTTGGTTTATTTTACTTACTTGAAGGTGGGATTGCATGACACCATCGAGGTGCTTGATTCCATGAAAACCCTGGGCTTCAATTATGCAACACTGGCGGGTTTTTCACTGGGGATCGATGATTTTATTATCCCCGAGGAAAAGAAAACGCTGGTCGCCAAGGCCCATAAAAGTGTCCAGCGGGAAGATAAACTTTATAAGGAAGGTGTCATCTCTGCGCGCGAGAGGTTTAATCGCGTCGTCGAGATCTGGGGGACCACAACCGACAAAGTCTCCAACGCCATGATCGAGCGTATGAAGCAAGTCAGTTTCGAAGGCAATGACCTGAATCCTTTGTTCGTGATGGCGGATTCCGGATCTCGAGGCAACAAGCAGCAGATCCGTCAGCTGGCAGGTATGCGAGGCTTGATGAGCAAGCCTTCGGGTGAGATCCTGGAAACTCCTATCATCTCCAATCTACGGGAAGGTCTGAACGTGCTGCAGTATTTTATCTCGACACATGGTGCCCGTAAAGGTTTAGCAGATACCGCCCTGAAAACAGCCAACTCGGGTTATCTCACCCGCAAGTTGGTGGATGTCGCCCAGGAAGTCATCGTGGATGAGAATGATTGCGGTACGCTCAAGGGAGTTAACGTAGGAGCCATTGTCGAGAACGGAGAGCTGATCGAGCCCTTTGTCGACCGGGTTGTGGGCCGGTTTTCACTGGAAAAGGTGAAACATCCGGACACCAACAAGGTCATCGTGGATGTGAACGAGGAGATCACAGAAACCATCTCGCAGGATCTGGAGAATCTGGGGATCGAAAAGATCAAGATCCGTTCGGTCTTAACCTGTGAGTCCAAACGAGGTGTTTGTCAGTTGTGTTATGGAAGGGATATGGCAAAAGGAAATATGGTCGAGTTGGGTGAGGCCGTAGGAGTTCAGGCAGCCCAATCCATTGGAGAGCCTGGCACACAGTTGACTATGCGCACCTTCCACGTGGGAGGTATCGCCATGGGTAGTGCCGACCGCTCCAAACTCGAAGCTAAAAATGATGGCGTGGTCAAGTTCAACAATCTCAATTCGGTCAGGAATCAGGACGGCCAGCTGGTCGTTGTTAACCGGAATGCCAATATCGTTATCCTGGATCAACGAGGTCGAGAGGTCGAACACTATCAGGTTCCTTATGGGGCCAAAGTTTTGGCGAATGACGGCGAGGAAGTCAAAGCTCGCCAGCAATTTGCCGAGTGGGACCCCTTCAACACCTTTATTATGAGCGAGG
This sequence comes from Acidobacteriota bacterium, assembly GCA_030609975.1. Classification (GTDB taxonomy): domain Bacteria; phylum Acidobacteriota; class Aminicenantia; order Aminicenantales; family Aminicenantaceae; genus JAUWSR01. Next base: position 10,362 of record JAUWSR010000040.1, read on the forward strand.
AATCCGGTGTGATCAAGTTCCAGGATGTGGTTCTGGGAATGACCATGGAAGAGGTCCAGGATGAATTCACCGGGTTGATCACTCCGGTAGTCACAGATCCCAAGGATGAGAAGATGCAGCCGCAGGTCCAGGTCCTTGCCCGCAAAAAGGACGATAAGGGCAAGCCGGTCGTTCTGCGCAAGTACTACCTCCCCTCCGGTGCTAATTTGGAGGTCAAAGATAACGATAAGGTGCATGCTGGAGCGGTTTTGGCGAAGATCCCTCGAGAGGCAGCCCGGACCAAGGATATCACCGGTGGTCTTCCTCGGGCCGAAGAACTGTTCGAAGCCCGCCGCCCCAAACATCCTGCTGTCATCTCAGAGATTGACGGTTCGGTGAAATTCGGCGGCCTGGTAAGAGGTAACCGCAAAATCACGGTTCATAATGAAAGGGGCGGAGAAAAAGAGTATTTCATTCCCAAGGAAGCGCATTTGATCGTAGCCGAAGGCGAAAAGGTGAGAGCGGGAACCCCTTTTATGGATGGGGCGGTCAATCCCCATGATATCCTAAAGGTTTTGGGAGAAAAAGAACTGGCGGAATACCTGGTGCGGGAGATCCAAGAAGTCTACCGACTGCAGGGTGTGGCCATCAATGACAAACACATCGAGACCATCATCCGTCAAATGTTACGCTGGCTCAAGGTTGAGGAGGTCGGGGATACCGAATTGCTGGTGGATGAGCAGGTGGACAAATTCATCTTTCAGGATGAGAACGAAAAGATCATCAAGAGCGGCGGAAAACCGGCTAAAGCACGGCCTCTGCTTCTTGGGATCACCAAAAGTGCTTTGAGCACCGAGAGTTTCATCGCGGCGGCCTCGTTCCAGGAAACCACCCGAGTGTTGACCGAAGCCAGTCTTTACGGCAAGATCGATCATCTCCGCCGGCTCAAAGAGAATATCATCATGGGAAGACTCATCCCGGCCGGCACGGGATATAAGTTCTATCGCGATGTGGAATTGAAGGAAGATAAGGAGGAGGAAAAGATCGAAGAAATCAGTCTGCAGCTCGACAGTTGAGCAAAGGTTAATTTGCTGTAAATGCAGTAAATTCCTTGACATAACAGACTGGGTTTGCTAGAATCGCAACATTCGTCTTGACGGATTTTTTCGGATTTTTTTCAAATCCAATTTAGATTGAGGAGCAATTTATTGCCTACAGTTAACCAGCTCGTTCGCAAAGGACGGAAAGCGAAGAAAGACAAGAGCAAGTCGCCTGCGTTGGATCGCTGTCCGCAAAAACGGGGCGTGTGCACTCGAGTATTCACAACCACGCCGAAGAAACCGAACTCCGCCATGAGAAAGGTCGCTCGAATTCGCTTGACCAATAATATCGAAGTGACGGGCTATATCCCAGGCATCGGCCACAATCTTCAGGAGCACTCCATCGTGCTTATCCGAGGAGGTCGAGTAAAGGATCTGCCGGGTGTCCGCTATCACGTCATCCGCGGTACTCTCGACTGCGAAGGAGTCGGAGATAGAAATCAAGGTCGGTCGAAATATGGAAGTAAACGGCCCAAAGAGAAAAGAATTGTAGGTTAGAGGAGAATAAAATGCCCCGCAGAGGCACAATTAAAAAGAAGAAATTGAAACCGGACCACGCTTACAACAGCCGGCTCATATCCCAGTTTGTCAACGCAGTTATGATGGGCGGCAAGAAAAGTGTGGCCGAGAAGATCATATACGGATCTATGGAGACCATCAAAGAAAAATCCAAGGAAGATCCTCTTAAGACCTACGAGAAGGCCATGGCAAATGTCCGTCCCTTTTTGGAGACCAAGTCTAGAAGAGTGGGTGGCGCCACTTACCAGGTTCCCCTGGAGGTGAGGGACAGCCGTGCGACCTCTTTGGCCATTCGTTGGATCATCCGCTACGCTAAGAGTAGGCCGGGGAGAAGCATGATCGATAAAATGGCCAATGAGATATTGGATGCCGCCAATAACAGGGGTGGTTCGGTCAAGAAGAAGGAAGATACGCATAAAATGGCAGAGGCCAACCGAGCTTTTGCTCATTATAGATGGTAGTCTCCCAGTAAAAGAGTAGGTGCTGAGAGATTTGATGCTAATAACTATGGAGTACAGAGTTGACACGTCAAGACCCTATCGAGAGAGTCCGAAACATCGGAATCTCAGCTCATATCGATGCGGGGAAGACTACCACAACTGAACGTATCCTGTTTTATTCCGGCATCACCTACAAAATGGGTGAGGTCGATGAAGGCACGGCCGTCATGGACTGGATGGCCCAGGAACAGGAGCGTGGGATTACGATCACGTCCGCTACCACCACATGCAGGTGGAAGGGACACAAGATCAATATAATCGACACGCCAGGTCATGTCGATTTTACCGTCGAGGTAGAGCGCTCATTGCGTGTACTCGATGGCGCCATTGTGATTCTTTGCGGCGTTGGCGGTGTGGAAGCACAATCCGAGACCGTCTGGCGCCAAGCTGACAAGTATCAGGTGCCTCGGATTGTCTATGTCAATAAGATGGACCGGGTCGGTGTCGATCCGGAGAAGGCACTTGAGGAATTGCAGGAACGCCTAGGAGCAAAGCCCTTGGTTATCCAAATTCCTCTTGGCTGCGAGGACGGTTTCCGAGGAGTTATAGATCTGATCGAGAAAAAAGCTCTCGATTGGGGGAATGACCTGCTGGGTTCGACGTATGAGGTAAAGGAGATTCCGGAAGAGTACCGGGAAGAAACGGAGAATAAGAGAAATACGATGTTGGAACAATTGAGTGAGATCGATGATGCCCTGATGGAGAAGTATCTGGAAGGCGCAGAGATCACCGCCGACGAGATCAAGTCCGTCATCCGTCGCGGCACCATCGGCCTGGATTTCTTTCCTGTTCTACATGGAGCTTCCTTTAAGAATAAAGGAGTGCACCCGCTGATGGACGCTGTGGTGGATTTTCTGCCTTCCCCGGCGGATATCCCGCCTGTCAGTGGTCTCCATCCTCGTACTGGAAATCTGGAGAAACGAGCAGCAGCTGATGACCAGCCTTTTTCGGCACTGGTCTTTAAGATCATGACCGATCCTTACGTAGGCACACTCTCCTTTTTCCGCGTCTACTCCGGAAAAACCAAAGTCGGTTCCACCGTTTACAATGCCAATAAAGGCCAGGAGGAGCGAGTCACCCGTTTGTTGGAGATGCATTCCAACAAGCGAAAGGATGTCAAGGAAATCTATGCCGGCGATATTGCGGCCCTAACGGCCATGAAAAACCTCTCAACCGGGGATACTCTGTGTGCCCGGAATCATCCTTTGGTATTGGAGAACATCAAGTTTCCAGAGCCGGTCATCTCAGCCCATATTGAGCCCAAGTCTCGCAGCGAACATCAAAAATTGGCAGAAACCTTGGAAAAACTTCAGAAGGAAGATCCAACTTTCCAGGTAAAACAGGATCCGATGACAGGTCAGACCCTGGTTTATGGCATGGGTGAGCTGCATTTGGAAGTTCTGGTGGACCGTATGGCCCGGGAGTTTGGAGTCAAGGCCAACCTGGGAAATCCTCAAGTGGCCTACCGCGAGACCATTACGCAATCGGCCGAGGGTGAAGGGGTGTACGAGCGTCTGATAGGCGGTAAACCCCAGTACGGGCACTGCACCCTGGAGATCGCGCCCTCGGACAGCGACCTCCTCGAATTTGTGGATGCCTCTCCGTCCGGCAATCTTTCTCGGGACCTCATTTCCGCAGTGGAAGGTGGCGTCCGGGAAGCCATGGAAGTCGGGGTGCTGGCCGGTTTCCCTATGAACTTGGTCAAGGTCATATTTACCGGCGGTTCCTACCGGGAGGAGGAATCCACTCCTCTCGGCTACAAGATCGCGAGTTCCTTGGCATTCAAAGATGCGGCGCGTAAAGCCGTGCCGGCATTGCTGGAGCCGGTTATGAACCTGGTGGTGATGACCCCGGATGAGTATGTGGGCGATATCGTCAGTGACTTGAACTCTCGCAGAGGCCGGATCGAAGCCCTGGAGATGCGAGGGGGATCGCGCGTGGTCAAGGCATATGTTCCTCTTTCCGAGATGTTCGGATATGCGACCGGACTGCGGACGCTGACCCAGGGAAGAGGCGTATTTTCTCTTGAGTTTTGGAAATACCAAAAGGCCGCCGCCCCGGTCATGGAAGCCATCGTAGCCCGGATCGAGGGTAAGGTTTAGCATAATGAGGATAAGCATTATTTCGGGATCTTTAAGGAGGTAAGGAAGATGGCGAAGCAAAAGTTTGAGCGGACGAAGCCACATTTGAACATAGGGACGATAGGGCACGTAGACCACGGCAAGACAACGTTGACGGCGGCGATCACGAAGGTATTGAACAAGAAGATGGACAAGGTATCGTTCGTTGATTACGATCAGATCGACAATGCGCCTGAGGAGAAGGAACGTGGGTTGACGATCCAGATCGCGCACATTGAGTATGAGACGGAAAATCGTCACTATGCGCACATTGACTGTCCTGGTCATGCTGACTACATCAAGAACATGATCACGGGTGCGGCGCAGATGGATGGAGCGATCTTGGTGGTGGCGGCTGATGATGGGCCGATGCCGCAGACGCGGGAGCACATCTTGTTAGCGCGTCAGGTGAATGTGCCTGCGATCGTTGTGTATATGAACAAGACGGACTTGGTGGATGATCCTGAGATCCTGGACTTGGTGGAGTTAGAGGTACGGGAGTTGCTGTCGAAGTACGAGTTTCCTGGCGATGACATTCCGGTTATCCGTGGGAGCGCCTTGAAGTCTTTGGAATCGGATGGAGACCCTGAGTTGGAGTTGAACAAGCCGATCTTGGAGTTGATGGATGCGGTGGATGCGCATATTCCGCAGCCTGTGCGTTTGATCGACAAGCCGTTTTTGATGCCGATCGAGGACATTTTTACGATCAGTGGTCGAGGAACGGTAGTGACGGGTCGGGTTGAGCGAGGCCAGGTCAAGGTTGGAGAAGAGATCGAGATCGTTGGATTTGGAGAGACGCGGAAGCGGATTGTGACAGGGGTTGAGATGTTCCGGAAGCTGTTGGATGAAGGTCAGGCCGGAGACAATGTTGGGATATTGTTGAGAGGCACGGACAAGAAAGACGTTGAGCGGGGGATGGTGTTGGCCTACCCCGGATCGATAAAGCCGCACACGAAGTTCATGGCCTCGATCTATGCGTTGAAGAAGGAAGAGGGAGGACGGCACACGCCGTTTTTCGCGGGATACAGACCGAAGTTTTATTTTTCGACCACGGATGTGACGGGTACGGTGAAGCTGCCGAGTGGAGTTGAGATGGTGATGCCGGGCGATAATGTGACCCTGGAGATCTTGCTGATCACGAACGTGGCCATGGAAACGGGTGGACGCTTTGCTATCCGTGAGGGCAGCCGCACGGTCGGTGCCGGCACGGTAACGGAGGTTTTGGAGTAGGGTCCGTTATCTTAAAGGAATAAGAGAGAAAAACAATGCGAGAGATAGTGACACTGCAGTGCACAGAATGCAAACGTAGAAACTACACCACCACGCGCAATAAAAAGCAGCAGACAGAAAAGCTCCAATTAAAAAAATATTGTAGGTTCGACCGGAAGCATACTCTGCATAAGGAGGTCAAGTAGTTTTGGTTACGGGGTAACCGCCCAGATTACGTGACCATTCAAGTGGTGCCTGGAAGGTATACCAAGCAGGTGAGTAGCTCAACTGGTAGAGCATCGGTCTCCAAAACCGAAGGTTGCGGGTTCGAGCCCTGCCTCACCTGCCAGAAAGAACTTATACGATATCAGACACTTTGACCTCGCAATGACTAATAAGGAATTTGATAAGGAAAGAAGATGAGCCGAAAAATAAGATGGTACAAACGACTGGTGCCCTTTTTAAAAGAAGTAAAGGCTGAAGTCAAGAAGGTTACTTGGCCTTCCAAGAACGAGGTGTACAG
>JAUWSR010000062.1 GCA_030609975.1 Acidobacteriota bacterium
CAAAGGTTTTGACAAAATACCGGACGCTTTTCCATTCTTTGAAAAGTTCGCGGTGCTCATTGACAAATTTAAGCCAGCCCCGCATGGCAGAAGCGTGTTCTTTCTCTTTGCCTTCCGCCACAATCCAACTTTCAACCTCATAAACGGAAGTTTTGCTTTTCTGCTTGCCATCTAAAGCAGCCGCCGACAGTATCATGCCTCCTAAAATCCCCGAACTGAGGAATGTCCTGCGATCCATAGAGTGTCGGTCATTATTCATCTGAGCTCCTCCTATTCAAATTCACAAGCAGTCTATCACACTAACTTGCTTAGAATCACGATTTAGGCCCTAAAAACGAAGCTCTAAGCTGCGAAATAGAGTGAAAATTGGAGGTATCTCTAACAGTTTCAGGGATAACTCGGGGGCTGCCCCCAAATTCAGCGGCGGAAGCGGGAGCGGCGGCGGGCACTGGAGATATCGCCGGTTTTTTCGCTTTCCGATATCACAAAAAAGGCAGCATGAATGATCTTTTTATCGACTTTGAGGGCCGAACCCACAAGATTCGCCCCGTCATAACGATAGTCCGACCCCTGCCCCACAGATTCATATTTCTTTTCCTTGCACTTTAGAGTCTGAGCTAAAAAGTCTTGAGCCTTCTCCACCTGGGGCGGATCTTCTTTCCCATTCTTTTGCAGCAGTGCATCCATAGCATAACTTTTCACCAGTTTGGCATGGAGAAGTTTGTAGGCCGATTCCAATGATACAAAATCAAATCCCATTACCGCCTGGTCGATCATGGTCAGAAGTCCCCGCTGCTTGGGAATAGCTGAGAAGGCTTTGAGATAATCATCCAATTCCTTGGTTTTAGCAGTAAAAACATCTCGCATGGCTTTTGTTTGGGAGCGTGCATCGGCTTCTTCCGACAAATCCTCGATGGCCGTCCACACCGTACCTTGATCGGATCGAAATTCCCGTGATTCGTGCAAAGTGTCAGACACGCTCTTTGCTTTGATACGTCGGATCTTGGTGGACATCATTGTGTCGGAGTCCTTAAATTCCTGTGATTTATAGGCCCACCGGCCCTGCTCCGTGCAGCTGACTGGAATAACAGTTTCCGCTTTTCCGCTGATGAGGATAGAGGTATTGAGCACCCGGTTTTGTTTCGCACCCACCACCTCCTCACCGTCCAGCAGCAGTACGGGGATATCGCCCTCATTGATCACCTTGAGCTCCGGTACCGAGCCGGCCTTACTCACCTCAGCGATCTTGAGCACGTGTTTGTCCAAAGCTTCTTTCAAAGTGAGATATTCCGGATCGTGGTTCAATCCACACAACAACGGAAATACAGCCATGTTCTTGAAGTGTTGGCAGTCCCCGAATTGAAAACTTTGCAGATACTTTTTTATAACTGAATCCATTCTCCCCCCTCATTGGAGTTAAATATTATATTATTAGTATCACAATTGCTGTCATAGTTCAATATTTGTAGTTTGGCCGAAACAATTCGTTGATATTTAAGAGGTTAAAATATTTTTAGAGGATTTAAATTAAAAAGTCAGTTCCGCCATTCTTGACGCAAATATCCCCCAACAGAGCGAGTGATGTTATTGACACTCCGGGTGATTTCCTGATAGTCCATCTTCTCATGCCTCAACAGATCGCCCACTACAGTCAATTCATTTTGGATTTCCTGTAGATAATAAGAGAGATTTTCCCAAAAACGAGGGAGATCGAGTTCAGGATCTTCTTTTTCCAGGAAATCATGCATAAGTTCTATCTTTCCGTTGCGGAGCTCCAAAAGCAGTTCATCGACCTCTATAAGAGCTTCCATCAACCACTCGTTTTCACCATCTTCCAACACGGACATGCCCTCGGCAAGTTTTTCTGGGACGGTTTTGAATCGGCAATTGAGAGCGTCGGTTCCCAATGGAATCCTTTTTTGATAAGTCACGCCCCGCGGATCTGTCTGCAGCCACCATTCGAAGTAGTGGGCTGTGCTGCAGAAAAACTTTTTATCTCTCTCGAGCAGAAGTACGACAGATTCCTCTTTAGCCTCGCCACACACCACACAAACTCCGGCTTCACCCCGTGCCGGACGGACAAGGCTATAATATGGAATACGAAAATAATTTCCTTCCCCCTGAGGAGGAACGACTTCAGCTGGAAGCTTGATGTCCCCTCTCAGAGGTTTGGAATCAAAGGAAATGTGGATGGCGGCCCAGATCGGTCCTCGTGCCTTGCGCATCCAAAGCGGATTCCGGAAGGGATGATTGTTGCAGTAGGTTTTTGACGGCTCTTGGATCACAAAGCGACGGATCTCACAAAACAGATCTTTCCTATCTTTCGATGGGTGATTATTTCCGTTTCCAGATCCGTTGAAGGGACAGGTCCCACAGCAGTCTTCTCCGTCCTTAAGCACGCGTAACCTCCATTTAGAATTAGTCGTCCTGCTGCCGAATAAATTAACCTTAAAATAAGATTTTTGGGCAATAACAGCATGTTTAAAACAGATTGTCTAGGGCATTATTGAGTTAAACCTTTTGAATTCAGAGAGATAGCGCAGCCAACCCACAACACGAACAACACGCAACACGTCACTGAATGTCAGCGCGGATGGATTCAACCAGGAAGCCGGAGAGGTCTTCCTCCTCAGCCGTGGAGCGGAAGCGGAGGTAGCAAAGCCCGTCACCGGTGGGGTTGCGCAGCCTGAGTCTTTCCGGTTGCAGCACATCATCGATAAACACCCGGCAGCTGTGGATCTCTTCATCACTGCAGCCGTTCCATTCAAGTTTGATATCGTACCAGCGGCCTGTCTCCAAGGTCGTGCTCACATTGATCTTGCCAGCTTCAGGGATCTCGAAAACGTACATAGCCGCAGCGTCTCCCTCATTGTCCGAGGGATTATAGAAACAATGGGTCAAGCTGATCAGCCCTCCCTTGAAGTTTTTTCTAAGCATAATGCGGGTGTTTATCCGTCCCTCCCTGCCTGCCGGGAAATTCCAGCAGGCACCGTCCTGTTCGTTAAACACCCAATCGCATTTTTCCCTGCCCAGCTGCAGCACTTTTTGGTAGGGCCGGGATGGATGCTCGATCAGAGTAGCACCCAAGACACGGGAGTAATAGTTGGTGACACCATAACGCTCTTTCGAGAGCTTAAAAACACAAAGATCCTCATAGCCCAGAGAAAAATCCGTGCTGCGGCTCCTCTCGTACAGCCAGCCGATATCAAAGATCACAGCCTGCCGGTGCAGGGACTCATGCCCGATGGCATCATCATCCTGTCCCGAGAAAACTATCACCTTGTTATCCCGTGTGACCGTGAATTTCTGATGGTGGATTCCGGCATCATAGGCCGGCAAAAAAGAGAATACCAGCTCATGCCGCCTCTTGCCTAACATCACTTCCCGGAACCCGATCCAGCTCCGCCCGTCATCCTCTGAAATTGCAGCGTGCAGGACATCGCGCGCGGTATTGTGGAAACTACCGTCCCGGGTCACACCCGTACGAGGCATGGAGTGAAGCCACATGATCAACAGCCTCCCATCCGGGAGGCGCTGCAGCTGCACATTGCTGAACACACCCACAAAGCGCGAGGGGCGTGGCTCGGTCCAGGTTTTTCCCCAATCATCGGAAAAACACTCCCAAAGATGGTCCTGAGAGTTGCGGGTCAGCATCCAGATCTTGCCGTTGTCGAGCTCAATCATCTGGGGAGAACCAGCAGGATTGTCCCAACGGCCGGGAAAATCAGGAGCGGCGACCAAGTTTGAAGGCCCATTCCATGTCTGCCCGTCATCATCCGAATAATAGGAAACCACCCCTCCCTCCGCAGGCACAGCAGCCAGCAAACGGTGGAAACCCGTGGATTCCTCCTCACGCAGCCAGATAAAACTTCCGGAGGTAAAGGTCACATGAAAGGGAAGGCGTTTCTCTTCGCTCCAGATGGACCGCTTGTTTTGAGTCCGGGTCAACCGTCCATCACCCCGGGTATACATCATATAGATCTCGCCGCTGTAGGGATTGACCTTTGTGATCTCACTGCGGGAACCCTTTCCGGTATCCAGGAGGAGCTGACTTAGGTGCCAGCTTTCACCTCCGTCATAGGAAACATCCTCATATACAAAACTACCGCTGCCTTCATTGCCGGGGCCGATTCGATAAAAAAAGTGGATCCCGTCCTCGGGGTCAGTGAAAAGAGAACCGCCGTTTGTGACCGGGACGTAAAGGAAAACAGGTGCGTATACATCGGAAGGACGTATGGGCAGCCTGAGATCTTGCGGATGTAATCCAGCCAGGCAAAGAAACATACCAAACACAAAACCGAGGATTTTGTTAATTTTCAGATGATCTCTCATCGATGTTCTCCCCATTTCTTTTGATTTTACAACATTTTGGCTGTCTAGCGAAGGACAAATCAAACATGGTCTTGCATCTTTAAAGGAAATTTGTCATAAATGAACTGCTCCAATACTATAATAAGTCGAATTTGAGGAGGGAGAAATGAGTAAACAGACGCTTTGGGGAATGTGTTCTGTTTTGGCAATTTTAGCTTTGATGGTTTTCCCTACCGGGTGCGCCAAAGATACGCCAGACGAAGACACGGCCACGATCGCGCCGGCCGAGGAACAGCCCGCCCAGGCAGAAGAAACGATTTATACATCTGCAGATGCCGGTCCTTATGAGGGGAAAAAAGACGGCCATCTTCCGCAGCTTGTCTGGGAAAAAACCGGGGGCGGCCTCAGAGTGACCATAACCGTCAACCACGAGATGAATGCTGAAACTCCTCATTACATTATGTGGATAAAACTCATGGACGGAGAGGACGATCTTCTGGAAGAAAAAGAGTTTCAGGCCACGGACGAAAAAGCCGTAGCCGTTTTCGACCTTCCCACTGTTCCTTCAGAACTCAAGGCCTACGAAAAATGCAACCTCCATGGCATCTGGCTGACTACCGTAAAAATTGAGGATTAGGGACAGTCCCCAAGACATGTTGAAAACAAAAGAGTTAGCCCCGATATTTGCCTAAAAAGTTAGCTTAAATCCACTGTATTAGGCCCAAAAACAGCACTTTAAGGTATTTTTCTTGCCAAGATAGGAGTCGGCTTCCTGTTCTCATCAACAGCAACAAAAACAACTTCAGCCTCAGTCACCGGCACCGTTTCCTGACTGTCAAAACGGGTGGCCTCAACAACACATTTGGTCGTAACTGAGGTTTTGCCCACCCGCACGGTTTCGGTGTAAAAACTGACAAGATCCCCCACAAATACGGGCTTGTGGAACACCACCTTGTCCATGGCCACAGTCACAAAATTCAAGGGGCCGCACGTCCTGCGCGCCTCGATGGCAGCCGCCAAGTCGATATGACTAAGGATAATCCCTCCAAATATGGTCCCATGCCTGTTGGTATCCTTGGGTAAAAGCGTTATGCGGAGCGCCGGATCGGTCCTGTCTTGCACACGTGATCCCTCCATTTTACGCTCCTCCTCCGGCCAATTTCCTACCGACTTCAATGGCCTGCATGTTGAGCTCAGCCTTTGAAGCGAACAGTTTAGGCACCTGCATTCACTTCTCCTTTCCAGACAGATTTTTTCTTAAATCAGAGGACTTTTTGATGATCCCTCCTTCCAAACACAAGATAATCGAGCCTATCCCATTTGTTTGGTTTATAGAGCTCGTCATCCCCAATATCATGATGTGTTCGGATTCAGAATATGGATTTATCGAAAAGGAGTCAAATCTGACAGGCTATTTCTCTTGAGCCGTATAGGAAAGATCGGGACGAAAGATGCCTGTCTTGGTCTCGGATTTCCGCAGGCATTGATCCATCCGCCGCAATCTTTCCTGCCCCTCCTCACCAGCGGCCTCCCAGAAGCTCTCGGAATTCACATGCCAGGCTGCAGCACTCTGGCTGATTCCCATTCCGATATAGAGAGGCACTTCTGTACCCAGGTCGCCTTGATAAATCATGTAAGCGTGGGGATTTTTTAATTCTTGGTTGAATATTACCCATTCTTTGAATATGCCCTCAAAAGTTCCCTCTTTGCTGATCTTAAGATAGAAAAAATGCCACATACGGAAGGTATTTTCCTCTGGTTTTTGCTGCGTCTCCGGGATAAAAGAAAGGTCCGGCCGAGGACGAACCACCCAAAATTTTTCATACTCGATGATCTCGGACAAGCGCTCATGCATAGCCTGGATCTTGTCCATCCCGATCTTTTGCATGACGTTACCAAATTGAGTATAGAGTTTGTCGATCCCCGCAAAATTGTCCAACTCAAAAACAAAGTAGTAGCGGTAATCGTCCGTCACAAAAGTGCTCCAACTGTAGGGAAGGTCATATTCCATGGTCTTTTTAATTTCCGCTTCATAAGCTTCAATACCTGAGGGCTTAACTAAAAGCTCTTCCACCAACATCAGCAGGGGAGGTTCATCTTGGGCACTCGCGGGATGCAGGAAGTACCCGAAGCAGAATAGAAAGAGCAAAATCAGGTGACGCGAAAATCTATGCCGCATAAGGCCTCTCCTCTATATCATTCCATTTCCATAGTAGTAAACGAGATTCAATATTACAAGCGAGAGGGTATCCTAAGTTGCCATGACCAACCATTAATGATTTGCGCGCTAATTGTCTATGCGTGCAAGGCGTGCGGCGATAACGCGAGCTAAGGGACTGGCGCCCATATCCACATTGGACATAACGGCTACGACATAGCCCGAATCCAGGAAGATATCCAGGTTGGAATTGATGCCGTCAAAACCACCGCCGTGGCCAACCACCTTGCCATTGGAGTTTTCCACAACGGCGAAACCAAATCCATAGTTGGCAGCAATATGATCTTTCCACATTTCATTGAGTGAATCCTTGGATACATACGTCTCCGAAAGGAGGGCCAGTGCAAAACGATACAGATCCCCGACCGTGGAAAATCCACCTCCAGCAGGTCCCCCTTTGATCACATGCTTGTAGTAATTGTTCTGCCAGCCCCACTTGTTATCGGGATCGGGACTGTAGCCGATCGCCAGGTTTTCTACGGGGTGGTCCATATCATAGCAGTCCGAATTTATCATGCCTGCCGGCTCGTAGATGACCTTGCGAATATAGTCGAAATAATCATCACCAGTTACCTTTTCGATCACAACACCTAAAAGAAACATCCCCGTGTTGCTGTATTGAAAGCGCTCGCCTGGCGTGAAAGCCAATTTTTCAACCTCGATAAGGGATTTATAATCGTCCAATTTCCGGAAGAGCTGACGAGAGCTCCGGGCATATACTCGATTAAAATAACTGCCCAGGCCGGAGGTGTGAGTGAGGAGATGGCGGATTGTTATCTGGGATGTCGTCTCTTTTGGGAGCCAAGATTCATCCACAAACTTGTCGAGCGTGTCATCCAAGGCTAATTTCCCCTGTTCCACCAACTGCATGATAGTAACCGAAGTAAACATTTTGTTCATGGAGCCAAGATTGAATTTCGTCTCGATATTGTTTGGAATATGATATCGTTTGCTGGCGTCGCCTGCGACATAAGAAAAAAGGATTTCCTTTTGCTTTGCGACTAACACAGTTCCCGAGAAAGCATCTTTCTCACCAAGCTTGTGTACCAGAGTTTTGACTTCCTGGATAAATTCCTCTTCGGTCAGAGTAGATTCGGTGACATTTGAGGGCGTGCGGGCGTCGTTGAATCCAAAAGACATAACGAGAAAATCCTGGTCCCTGTTGAATCGGAGTGTAAATGCCCGCCACGAGCCAAAATTGCGGTCTTTAAGGATAACAATGGTCTCGGCAGTTCGAGGAGGATCGTAGGTCCGAATGCTGTGAAAGTCCAAGCCTCCTGTTTGTCGATACATGCCTTGGAAGGCCCCCAGATGATTTTCTAAAGGCATATTTTTAAAGCGGCCGGTGCACTCCTCTTGGATAAAACGTTCAATCCGTATCGCATCACCCGAGTTGAAGGTATCGATGAGGGATTGTATCCTTTCCCCGATTTTTCCTTCCGGCATGACCGATTCATCGTGATAGCTTTTTTCGCCCGGCTGTTGGGCAAACACAGTCGAAAAAAACAACATAAATAGCAGCAGGGCGAGTGAACTTCTTTTAAACATAGCTCTCTCCTTATAACACTTTGTTTACTAATACGTTATTTGGAAGTTTTCGTTGCATGCACCCTGATTCTACATTGGTCAAGTATATAAGATTAAGAAAATGAGAAATAAGGATATGCGAAAACGTTCTATTGATAGGCAAAAGACATCCCCAATATAGCTTAAGATGCTCTGAGAATAACATTGACAGATATGCATTTATTATGCATATATATGCATATGAGAACAACATTGAATATTGATGACAATCTCCTTAATGAAGCCTCACGTTTGACCGGGCTCACAGAAAAAACCGCTTTGGTAAGACGCGGCTTGGAAGCCTTGATCACTCTTGAAAGCAGTAAAAGGCTTGCTCGATTAGGTGGGTCCCAAAAATTCCTTCGCTCCATCCCCAGGCGGCGGACAGATTAGATACTTTCAGCCATGGTACTTGTAGACACTTCAATCTGGATTTCGCATTTTCGCTATGGAGATAGTCGCTTGAGCAAACTGTTGAATCAAGGACGTGTGGCCACACATCCTTTCATTATGGGGGAGATCGCCTGCGGCCATTTAAAGAATAGAGAAGAGATATTGAACCTCATGAATGATCTACCTCAGGCTGTTGAAGCCAGCCATCAAGAAGTATTGCACTTCATCGATATTCACCAACTCATGGGGTGCAGCCTCGGTTTTATCGATATGTGCCTTCTCGCATCAAGCCGACTTACAACCATTCCGTTGTGGACAAACGACAGAAAATTAAAGGCTGCAGCTGAATCTCTTAAAATTCTGTTTTGAGGGCCCAAATCGTTGATCTAAGCCTTCACAAGGGGCCATGCTGCCTCTAACTTATTTGTTTTCAACAATAACTCGGGGACTGTCCCCAAATTTTCATACCTGGGTGAGGCGTGTTCGGTCGCGTACATATTTTGTACTCAAGCGAACAAAAATTTGATACAACACTTCAAATATTGAATCGAATGCGCTAACATGATGTATATATAATTGAGTATCCCGCTATGTCGCTTACCAAAGGAAAAAAGCTAGGTCCTTACAAGATCCTCTCCAAGTTGGGTGAGGGTGGCATGGGAGAGGTTTATCTCGCACAAGACCCGCGCTTGGAACGCAACGTGGCCATCAAGGTCCTTCCTCACAGGCTAGCTCAAGACCGTGAGGCTTTGGGGCAGTTCCAGTTCGAAAACAAAGCTGTGGCCGCACTTTCGCACCCGAATATCCGGCTGATCTTCGACATCGGGAAAGAGGGCGAGTTCACCTTCGCCGTGATGGAGCTTCTGGAGGGAGAAACCCTGGCGCAAAGGTTGAACCGATCACGCATGAACTGGAAAGATGCCATGCGCACGGCTAAGGCCGCTGCTCAGGGCCTGGCGGCCGCACACAGCAAGGGCATCACTCACAGGGACATAAAACCGGAAAACATATTCCTCTGCGAAGGTGGAGAAATAAAGATCTTGGATTTTGGTCTGGCGGCGGTAGATCCTAAACGGCGGCGGGACCAGGATGAAACCTTCGACACCACTATGACCTATGATGGTTTTGTGGGCAACCTGGGAGGGACCATCCCCTATATGTCCCCCGAGCAGGTACGTGGCGAAAAAACCGACGCCCGCAGCGATATTTTTTCCTTCGGATCTGTCTTGTATGAAATGCTGACTGGAAAATCTCTTTTTGCGCGTGATACTGCGGTCGAGACTGCAGCCGCTATTCTGAACGAAAAAACCCCAGCACTGGCCGAAGCCGGCGTGGCGGTCCCGGTCAAACTCCAACTGCTGTTGAACCTGTGTCTCGAAAAAAATCCTGAATACCGTATCCAAACCATAGAAGACATCATTACGATGTTCAAGAGGATCGCTTCGGACACGCCTACGCGCAGGCAGAGCAAACAGGTGACATCGGTTGCAGTTTTGCCCTTTGTGAACATGAGCAAGGATGATGAGGATGAATACTTCAGCGACGGGCTGACCGAAGAGCTCATCAATTCCTTGGTCAAAATCGGTGGCCTGTATGTGGCGTCCCGGACCACATCTATGCTGTTCAAGGGAAAAACTCAAGACGTCCGCGATGTCGGCGAACAACTGAATGTGAGGAATGTCATTGAAGGCAGTGTGCGTAAATCCGGCGATCGTTTTCGAATTACGGCACAGTTGATCAATGTCGAAGATGGCTACCACCTCTGGTCAGAGTCATTCAACCGCAAGGTAAAAGATGTATTCGCCGTCCAGGGAGAGATCGCGGAGCATATCGCCAAGGCTCTGCACGTGGTGCTGTCCGACAAGGAAAAACAATCCATTACCCAAGCTCCCACGGAGAATATCAAAGCCTACGATCTGCTGCTCCAGGGAAGGCAGCAGTTCTATCAGTTCCAGAGGAAGACCATCGAACGGGCACTGTCGCTCTTTCTGCACGCTGCCTCGCTCGACCCGGAATTCGCACCGGCCTATGCCTGGGCATCCTACTGCTATGCTTTCCTTTACAGCTGGTTCGACGGCAACGATCTTAACCTGAGGGAAGCCGAGACCAACAGCCGCAAAGCACTCTCCTTGGATCCCGATCTCGCGGAAGCCCATGTGGGAAGGGGAATGGCGCTTTCGCTCAAAAGAGAGATCAATGCCGCCCGCCGAGAATTCGAGACTGCCCTTCGCTTGAAACCCGACCTTTACGAGGCGGCCTATTTCTTTGCCCGGAACTGTTTTTCGCAAGGTCAATACGAAAAGGCCGCGATGCTGGCTGCTCAGGCGGTTGAGCAGCGGCCGGATGACTACAATTCCCCCTATCTGCTGGGCATGATCTACACCGATCTCAAACAGGACCTGGATGCCCAGGAGGCCTTCAAGCTCAGCATGCAGAGAGCGGAAAACGCCTTGGAGCTTTTCCCGGATGATGCCCGCGCTTTAGCCTTTGGTTCGGGCGCACTCAATCACCTGGGTGAAAAACAAAAAGCTCTGAATTGGGCGGAGAAGGCTTTTGCCAGCTCACCACAGGAACCGATGACCTGATATGCTGTCGCCTGTGACTTTGCCATGCTGGGACGGGCGGACAAGGCCATCTCCTGCCTGGAACGGGCACGGCTTTTCGGCACCCTCCCCAAAAGTTGGCTGGAAAACGACCCCGACCTCGACTCCCTCCGCAGCCGCCCCCGCTTCCAAGCCTTCCTCAATCAACTTAAAGAATAGTTTGGGGGCGGCCCCCCAGATCAGGTTGAAAACAATAGAGTTACGTTAAATCTCCCCCTGTTTTCAACACTTAAATCACTGTTTTCGGGGGTCAAAATACACCTTTAAGGAAATAAATCTTTCCTCCCTATTCAACCTTTTCTTGAATCCATCCGTCTTAATAGATGAAGGACAAAACAATGAACCGGAGGAATACATGAGAGCGTTAAAATGGATAGCCGTTGTCACCGTAATTCTGTTCAGCTGCGCTTTTATCCTTTTCGCTCAACAGGCAGATACCAAACAGGATGAAAAAACCACAATAAAGGACAAAGACGGTTCGTTTTATATCGACATAGATGATCTTGCAGTGCTTGAAGCACTCGAGAACCTTAAGATCGAGCTTAAGGGACTCGAAGGATTAGAAAAACTTGAGGCGCTAGCAGCGTTGGAAAGTTTAGAATGTTTGGAAGCTCTGGATGCCTTACGCGATATGGAGTTTGACTTTGATTTCGATATTAAGTGGGAAGATTTTGATTTCGATATCGACATAGACTTTAGCGATTTTGACTTTGACTTCGATTGGGATTGGGACGATGACATTAGTGATAAAGATAAAATTAAGATCAAGAAGACCAAAAAGCTAAATTAGAGCGCGTCAGCGTCTCTGATACTTACAGCTTTGCCTACAGCTTCAAAAACATCCACTCTTTGGTATAAGGGACCGAACTTCCCTGCAGTACACCCTTGGTCTTTGTCACTAAAAGGTTGTCGCTGGGATTGTAGCCGAAGCCGTTCTCAGGGTCGAAAAGGCCCGGTTCCACACTGAACATCATTCCCTCTTCCAGGACTTCAGTGTTTCCCAGCGCTATATAAGGAGCTTGGTGGCCCTCCATGCCCGAGCCGTGGCCGATTCGCTGGTAGAGAAGCTTCTGGATGTCCTTCCCCTGGGCGACCTGGTAATTGTGACATTTCTCGGCCACCTCCCCGCAGGTTACCCCGGCCTTGGACTCACGCGCCTGCATGAGAGAGGTTTCGGTCACGACTTCCCAAACTTTTTCCCGATGAGCATCCCAGGGCTCAAGCTGGTAATAGCGATACAGTTCGCCTCCATGCCCCCCGATCCTGACAGCCCCTGCGATCTGGATCGAATCCCCTTTTTTGATACGGTTGTGATGAAACTGGTTGGGATGTGGGAAGGCCGTTCCCAGTCCGGTGCGGCATCCAATACTGATCCTAATTCCCACAGCATTGTGGGGACGCCCGTCCCTTTTTATATCCTTCATGATAAGATCCGTACCATAGGAAATGCAGGCTTGATTGACATCAAAGTCTGTGGCGTCTGTTCCTCTCTCCAGAATGTAATCCCGACCAAAGGCGTGAATCTTGGCAAAATAATCCATGGCTCTTTGGGTTAAAGCGATCTCTTCCGGGGTTTTAACGATCCTCATATTGAGGCAGATAGAGCTAATGTCCACGACTTTTGCTTTAGGCAAAACCTTCACGAACTTTTTCATCTTGGAAGGCGTGAACTCTGAATCGAAGCCAATGGTTTTGTCAGCATAACCTCTCTTCTTAAGCCCTTCCAACAGCCACTCAAACAGATCGACCGTATTCCATTTGACAACCTTCCCCTGATCTGGATAGCCCCCTTCGGCATGGTGATAATCGAAATAGTAGTCCATCTCCGTGCACCACCAGGATTTGACCAGCTCGTTGTCCAGCCCGGGAGTGTACCAGTAAATTGCGTCCTCATGAACAGGGAAAACGACCCAGCCGGGCCTTTCGGTCTTCGTCATGAAATTCCCGGAAAAATACATCATGTTCCATTGATTAGCGATCACAACCACGTCAACGCCTTTTGCCGCGACTTTTTCTTTCATGCGGCTAGCGGTCTCTTTATACCAGCTCAAGGGGAGGCGATCGTAACCAACCGGTGCTGGCTGGGGATGGTCTGGATCTTTGATCAGCAGTTTCTCGGACTCACCGGAGACGGTGGCGGCATCGTGTATACTGCCGGTATCTGTCGTGCAGGCAAGATGCGCTCCTGCCAGACCCACACCCATGTTTTTCATAAAATCACGTCTGGAAACACTCATAATTCCCTCCTGTTGCCTCCATTCTATCGGTTGTATATAAGCGAGACAAGGACTATTTTAAGAACCGGTCTGAAATAATATTTTCTCAACTTATCCGGTTAATTCACGTATAATATGTATAAGGAATTGGGGGGCGCTTAAATGCGCCTAAGAGATGGAGGTCCATTTATTGATGTTTTCCAGGCGAGAATTTCTCAAAACGATGGGAGGAGCAGGACTCCTCTATGCCGTCCGCTTTACTCCCTCAGCCCAAATCAGGTCCAATCAGCCCAGATCTCAATCCAGCATGGGTTTGCACGAACACCTGGGATCTCTGGGGTGTGAAGCTACCGATCCAGATACCAATTATGCAGATTGGATCGCTTTGCGCCCAGGCAGATTCGTTTCCATATTCACCGGGCGTACGGAGTTGGGACAAGGATTGAAGACCGTTCTCACTGCCATCGTCAGTCAAGGACTGGAAATCCCTCCGGGCCGGATTGAAGTTATCATGGGGGACACCGATTTCTGTCCCGACGATGGTCCTAC
>JAUWSR010000069.1 GCA_030609975.1 Acidobacteriota bacterium
AAATACTAGAGTGTCCCCTTGAGGTGAGCAAAATTGATCCCATGATCAACCACCAATCCTTCCACCTGGAAGAACATGGGAAGATGAGTCGGATCGGGAGTTTCCTTACGGAAAACCTTACCGGGATTGATCATTTTAATCGGAGGCTTCTTTTTTTCCATCACGCGGATCTGGACCGGCGAAGTGTGCGTGCGCAAAAGCAGATCGTCCTTGATGTAAAGGGTGTCCCAATCGTCTCGAGCAGGATGATGAGGGGGGAAGTTGAGCGCTTCGAAATTGTAATAATCCGTCTCCACCTCAGGACCATCTTCGATGACAAAGCCCATGTTCAGGAATATCTGCTCGATCCTTTGCTTGAAGTGCAGGATGGGATGGGGAGAACCCCAGTATTGGGATCTGCCGGGCAAAGTGAGATCCATCTTGTCGTCCTTTGTCGTGGGGACTTTCAATTCTTGCGTGAGCTCGTCCAGCTTTTCTTGAACATAGAGTTTAAAAGCATTGACCAGCTGGCCTGCCTGCGGTTTTTCCTCAGGCTTCAACGCCTTCATGGCTTCGAAGAGATGGGCCAGCTGCCCCTTTTTGCGGCTGAGATACCGGTTGCGTAGCTCTAGCAGCGCTTGGCTGTTTTCAACCTGATGCAGGGCTTCTTCAAAGCTCTTGCGATAGGCCGTGATCTTGCTCTGGAGTTCTTCCATAACCTCTCACTCTCTCGGGCTAGACACCGGCCTCCTTTGCCTTCTCTACCAATTGGATGAAGGTCCCCGGAGAGTTGACCGCCAGATCGGCCAGGATCTTGCGATCGAGTTCAATGTTCAGTTTTTTCAAACCATGGATAAAGCGGCTGTAGGAGCATCCATTGCTTTCCGCCGCTGCTTTGATACGTATGATCCAAAGACGCCGAAAATCTCTCTTCCGGGCTTTCCGATCGCGATAAGCATAGAGATTGGCCTTTTCGACGGCTTCCTTGGCTGTCCGATAATTGGTGCTTCTAGCGCCCCAATATCCTTTGGCTAACTTTAAGATCTTTGCGCGTCTTTTTCTCTTTTTAGTGCCTCGTTTAACTCTTGGCATGTTCGTTCTCCTTCAACAGTACTTCACAGGTCAAATCCCAGGATGATGAGAAGGTGTGGCCTTCCGTATTCCTTTCAGTTCCTAGAAATCATAAGGAAGCAGGGACTTTATACGGCTGCGGTCAGCTTGGCTGACCTCATCAGGTGTACGCAGATTTCTCTTCCGTTTGGCTGACTTTTTGGTCAACATGTGACTTTTATTGGCTTTGTTGTGAAGGACCTTCTTTTTCCCGGTTACCTTGAACCTCTTTTGGGCTCCCTTGTGTGTTTTTAGTTTTGGCATCTTGTACTCCAGATTTAAGCGGGGGCAGTAGGGCAGAAACAGCCCAGGGTTGGGTGCGAATATTCCCATCCCGCTGTCCGAGTTCTTCTACATCTACAAAAACCCGATCCAGTATTGCATGGGCCAATTCCGGTTTGGCTTTTTCGCGCCCACGAAGCATAACTGTTATTTTTACCTTGTGTCCATCCTTCAGAAACCTCTGAACATGCCGCATCTTAAAAGTGTAATCATGGATGCTGATCTTGGGCCGGAATTTAATCTCTTTGATCTGTATATTTTTTTGGTGCTTTTTAGCTTCATGTTCCTTCTTGTGTTGTTCGTAGAGAAATTTTCCGTAATCCATGATCCGGCAGACAGGGGGATTAGCCTGAGGAGCAACCTCAACCAGATCCAAGCCTCTCTCTTGAGCCAGGCTGATGGCCTCTGCCACGGCCATGACTCCCAACTGGTTCTTCTCCTCATCTATGATCCTGACTTCTCGGGCATGAATCCTATCGTTGATCCTATGCGGTTTTTCCTTCCTCTTTCCAGGATAGAATGTTCGTCGTCTGATGACTAGCCTCCTTTATAGATTGACACTTAAGGATTTATTTTGAATCAAATTATTTACTTTATCAAGAAAATCATTGAGCTGGATCTCACCCTTGTCGCCCTGGGTATGCACTCTGAGCGAAGCACTGTTGCGTTCGACTTCTTTATCACCCACGATAAGGATGAGAGGGATTTTATGTGTCTCGGCATCCCTGATCTTGTAGCCGATCTTTTCTCTGCGGTTGTCGACAAACGATCGCAGTCTAGCCTCTTTGAACTTGGCCGCCAGAGAGGCGGCGTAATCGTTATGCCTGTCGGCAATGGGTAAGATCACGACCTGGACCGGCGCCAACCATAATGGGAAATTGCCGTTGTAATGCTCAATCAGAACCCCGAAAAATCGCTCCAGGGACCCCAGAAGTGCGCGATGGATCATGAACGGCCGGTGAAATTTTCCGTCTTCACCCACATAACTGAGTTCAAAGCGTTCCGCCAGGTTGAAATCCAGCTGGATGGTTGTGCACTGCCAGGAACGCTGCAGGGCATCTTTGATCTTGATGTCGATCTTGGGTCCATAAAAAACACCCTCGCCCTCATCGATGCGGTACTCTAAACCTTCAGTTTTGAGTGCATCCTCCAGCGCTTTGGTGGCTTTCCCCCAATCCTCGAGGGCACCACAGTACTTTTCGGGACAGGTGGAAAGGAAGACATCATATTCGGTGAATCCGAAACTGCTCAGCATCTTAACGGCCAAAGCAATGGCTTTACGGATCTCTTCCTCAAGCTGATCCCCGCGGCAAAAAATGTGAGCATCATCCTGAGTAAAGCCGCGTACGCGCAGCAAACCATGTAGAACGCCGCTGCGTTCATAGCGGTAAACCGTACCGAGTTCGGCCCAGCGTAACGGCAGCTCCCGGTAAGACCGCTGCCGGTTCTTATAGACCATGATGTGAAATGGGCAGTTCATGGGTTTGAGCTGGTATTCGATGTTATCTCGCTTGAAGGTTGGATAAAGCGCATCATAGAACTCGGTATGCCCACTGGTGCGCCAGACATCCAGCTTGGCTACGTGAGGAGAATACAGCAGATCGTACCCGGCCTTGAAGTGTTCATCACGCCAGAAATCTTCAATTTCGCTTCGAATGGCTCCACCCTTGGGGTGCCAAAGGATCAGTCCTCCCCCCAGGCTGTCGTTGAAGCTGAACAGGTCGAGCTCTACGCCCAATTTGCGATGATCTCGTTTTTTAGCTTCCTCAAGCAGAGCGAGGTAATTATCCAGGTCCTCCTGAGAAAGAAAGGCGGTGCCGTAAATGCGCTGGAGCTGATGGCTGGTCTCATCACCCTTCCAATAAGCTCCCGAGGAAGATAGCACTTTAAAGTGCTTGATCTCTCCGGTAGAATCCATGTGCGGGCCCAAGCAGAAATCGATGAATTCCCCCTGTCGGTAGCTAGAGACTTCCTCCCCTCCCTTTTCCTGAATGAGCTCCACTTTTAGGGTTTGGCCAATTCCCTGAAAAAGCTTGACCGCTTCTTCTTTGGGAAGCATGACTCTCTCGATGGGAACGTCCTGCTGGGAAAGTTTAAACATTTTGGCCTCGATGGCCACCAGGTCTTCCGGAGTAAAGGACGTATCCCGTAAAAAATCATAATAGAAACCGTTTTCAATGGCAGGGCCGATCCCCACCTGGACATCCGGAAACAATTCTGTCACGGCATGTGCCAGGAGATGGGCAGCACTGTGCCTGAGTATGTGAAGAGCTTCTCGATCCTCGGATTTACCTTTCATTATTATTCACTCTAGGTTCGTGCCACGTTTACTCAGACCAGAGATACGCCAACACGCAGAAATGCATCCAGGCAATGTCACCCTTTTTCCGACAGAATATACAAATCAAATCAATCTATGTGTATTCATAAGGAGAGACTCAGCCGATTCGCATCCTGCACGACCTTTTGAATACTCGCCGTTCAAAATGGTAGGCGCGGAGGGGATCGAACCCTCGACTTCTTCCGCGTCAAGGAAGCACTCTTCCACTGAGCTACGCGCCTGTTCCTTTTTCAAGCCTATATATATTTATGATTTAACCCATGCCTGTCTACCCTAATTCACATTCAGCAGACCCTTCTCGCAGGCGGTATTCCTAGCGGTTTTGGCAGGCTGATGAAGAAGAAATACGGACTATTCGGGAGTTTATTTTATAGAGGGAGGATTTCCGCTTCTAAGGTTTCAGGATCAAGGGCCGCAACGGTGGCCCTGCCCGTCACCCAGCCTCCGGTCTCGCCTGGATTTATGATCAGAGTCTTTCCCTGCCTACGAATGTCGGGCCTGTGTGTATGGCCATAGATGATCACATCGGATTTTCCCGACCTGATGTAGATATCCAGAGAAAATTGTGTATGGGTTAACAGGAATTCTAGTTCGGCATATCTGAAGCGGAAAGGGGCAGGCTGGATCTTTCCGAAACTGCTCACTGTTTTCTCCAAACCTTTTATCTCTCCGTCACAATTCCCGAAAACTGCCTTGACGGGACAACTCAGCTGTAGGAGCTCTCCGGCGGCAAAGGGTGCAACAAAATCTCCGGCATGGATCACCAATCGGCATCCCAGCTCATTGAACAACTGCACTGCTGCCTTAATATTTCCACGATTGTCATGCGAATCCGACATGATACCTATCATGTGTCATTCCTTTTCTGAGGTTTAGCTCATTGTAAACCATACCCGTAGATCCGCCAAGGTCAGAATATAGAGGATGAATATCCATACGGAGTTCCGCAGCGCAGATAAAAACAGCGAGGGAATGGCGTTAATAATCCGACTGGAGCGAAACCATCACCATATTCTAACCTTGTCCAAATCCAGTCTTGAGAAAGTTTCCAATTGTAAAGGGTTGTTGCATAAAGGGTTAGGGTATACTATACTGATTATTTTTTCTGAACCAAGTATATGTAAAGGAGCAAAACCAAGTGAAAATGGCCGGCGGGATCAGGGCCGATGCGACAATTTATAAATCCAAGGTTTTGGGATTTCCCTCTTCATATTCAAATTGGGATTGTGGTATCATTATGTGACGGTGAAGTGTAAACAATGGACAAGATCAACGAAACTATCCTGGTAACTGAAGACGACCTGGCTTTTATCCGCGGAGAGTTGGCCAAAGACTCTAAGGTTTATATCCTTCCTGAGCTCACTCGAAAATTGGCATTCAAGAAGAATGCCAGTCAATTGAACCAGGAAGTCTTGAGGTACGATCCTTTCTGCCGGTATGAGATCGGCGAACTGATTTGTAAAGAATACGATGAACCCCTGCTGGTAAACAGCAAAGGTGTGGAACCTTTTAAAGCGGCCGTTGTCCTCACGGTTATCAATAAAATCGAGTATGAAGGCTTCGGTGAGATGCTGGAAGTGGACTACGCTGGTGGAGGAACCTTCCGAAAACATATCGAGTATATGAAAAAGACCAATACCAAGGTTCTGCTTCCCAGTGCACAGGAGGGAAAGTCTCTTAAGCCGGCACGCTTAAAAAAGGAAGAAGATCCTCGCTTGAACGAGCTCCCTATGACGGAGAAAGATCTGCGCGCCTTGGAAAAAAATCTGATGGCTTCTCTCTCCAAATCCAAAGTATTTTTCCACTGGAAAGAATACTGGCAACTTACCGAGAAGCTGGTGGCGATTACAAAAGACACCATAAAAAAGATCGAGGATAGCTTTCGGGAGACGCAAAAATCCTCCCCCACCCGTGATCTGATCACAGATTTCCTCAAGATCAAATCCTCTCATGATAGCTTTGACCTCCACTGCCTCAGCCTGAATTATACCTTGGATAAGAGCTACAAAAAAACATATGCGTTTATCTCTCCAGGCGAATGGGGAAAGTGGTTCTTGAAGGAGCTCCTGGAATCTCGCCTCAAAGACATCCCCTTGTCTAAAACCATGGCGAAGCTGCCTGATCTTGAATTTAGCATCGACACCGAGATGTCCGATGGCAAGGGCTTCCCGGTTAAGGTTTATCTTTCCTGGCGGGAAGTGCTCTCGGGTGGATTGACCGTTCCTAAAAGCGTTGTCAGAGAGCTGTCTAAATCTCGGGAATATCTTTTTATAGATGCCGCGGCCAAGGAAGAGCATACCGTCTTTTTCTATCCCTCCCGATCCATCTTCCTTGGACTGCAGGATATCTATCAGAAAAACAATATCTCTCAGGGTGCCAGTATCTCTCTCGAAAAAGAAAATTCCCATGTTATTAAATTCTCACTGAAAAAAGCTAAAAAACCCATATCCGTCCCCACGGTTTCCTATGACTTCAAAAAGGACCATTTCTCCCTTGTACCAGAGGAAAGTCAGACATCCTGTCTGCCCAACAAGATTATCTTCCTGGAATTGGCGACCTTAAAACGGATCCTGCGTCTTTATAAACAGAGCAATAAACTCGACCTGCGTGACCTTTTGATCCTGGTTTTCCAACATTTTGGTTTAGAAGGGGAAGCTCTATCGCTGCATTACCAAAGAGCCTTCCATCTCATCGATATGCTCAAACATACCAGTCTCCCCGATATTGAGAAAGCTCTGCTCAACTCGCCTGAGTTTTTCCCTTCAGAGAAGAAAAGAGGGCTTTTCCTCTATCAAAAAATGGTCCCCGAGGAAGAAGAGGCTACCCCAGAAAGACCTAGAGAGAAAGCGCCTCCAGAGGCAGCCCCGGCCGCCACGGATGAGGACGAACTCCCGGCGATCGGTATCGTCGGTGAGGTCGAAGCTCCCGAGGTCATCCTGGAAGAGACCACCCGACCCGAGCCCGAGATTGAAGCCCCCCCGGAAATGATAGAAACCGAAGCCCCGCCCCCAACAGATGTAGCTGCTCCTATAGCCAGATCCAAAACACCCGGACTGAAACTCCAGGTCGATAAACAGGCGAAGGCCAAAAAAGACAAAGAGCCCAAGAAAAAGCGGCGCAAGATGAAAGTCGAAAGCGAAAAAGCGCCGAGAAGACGTAAAGGCGAACGCAAGCTCATCGAGGAACGGATCGAACAGGAAGAAAGCGAATTGGAAGCCTTGTTCGCCGTAAAATCTATCGAGAAAGATGAATTTATAGAAGAGAAAAAGGCCGTGGTCAAAGAGAGGCCGAGCGAAGAAAAACCCGAAGAATTCAAACAGGAAGAACCAGAAGAACCAGGCGCTGGGATCTTTGGAAATATCCTAAAATCTGCCTTGAGCCAAAAGATAGAAGAAGGGAAAGCCGAGAAAGCCAAAGCCCAGAAGGAAGCCAGAGCTAAAAAAGGCACCCGCAAAAAAAGAACTCGGGCAAGCACAAAAAGAAAGGGATCTTGATAAAATAACCCTTGCCGGCTGCTATGAATGCGAGGACAGACACAGCAGATATCGTAGTTATCGGTGGTGGGATTTTAGGAATCTGTACCGCCTATTATCTTCTTCAGCACTCAGACCTTAAGGTCGTTGTGTGTGAAAAGGACCTATTGGCACAAGCGGCAACCGGGTTGTGCGTGGGGGGGATCCGCCAACAATTCAGCCATCCGGCCAACATCCGACTGTCTCAGGAGACCTTACAGATCCTCGAAGAACTCCGGGATGACTGGGGTGCTGCGTTTGATTTCCATAAGATCGGCTACCTATTTCTGACAAAAAGCCCGACCACTTGGGAAAACTTCCTGGAAAATGTTCAGATCCAGCACCGATGGGGTGTTCCAGTGGAAGTCCTAAGCCCTCAGGAGATCCATCACCGTTGGCCCTACCTTCGCACAGATGATCTTTTGGGTGGGACCTTCTGTGCGGATGACGGGTACGTGGACCCCTACGAGGTAGCCATGGCGTTCTCTCGGGCCGCTCGCAAACAAGGAGCTGTTTTTTTGGAAAAGACAGAAGTCCTGGACATCGAGCTCAAATCAGATCGTGTTCACGCCGTTATCACCACACAAGGTCGCCTGGCGACACCCGTGGTGATCAACGCGGCTGGAGCCTGGGCCGCCCAGGTCGCCTGCATGTCCGGGCTTAACCTCCCCATAAAGCCCTATCGTCGCCAGGTGTATGCAACCACCGCTTTCGACGCAATCCCGAGACCGATCCCTCTTGTGATCGATCAAGATTCTCTGTTCTATTTTCGCGAGGACGGCCCCGGCATACTGATGGGAAAAACGGATGCTGCGGAACCATCAAGTTTCGACACCCATACGGACCGGGGATTCTTAGAGACTCTGATTGAAACAGCCTCCTATCGAGCTCCGCGTCTCTCCGATGCCGAGATCCTACGAGGATGGGGAGGGCTCTATGCCATCACGCCCGATGAAAACCCGATCATCGGCACTCTGTCGGACCATCAAGGCCTATACGGTGCCGTCGGATTCTCGGGACACGGTTTCCAGCACGGCCCAGCGGTGGGCCGGGCTTTGAGCCGCGTTGTTCTCAATAGCAAAGTGGATCTCGATCTCAGCGCTTTCCGTTACGACAGGTTCGACTGCCTCAAGGAAATAGGAGAGAAGATCACGGTATAATCCCTAATTACACATAATCTGGATTATTCGCTAAAGGAAAGCTTCTAGAGTTGCCGCTTAACTGACAATCCTATGGTTGTAGTAATATCGACATAGGAACACGTTAGGCTAGGAGATAAACATGAAAAATTGGAGCCCACCTTCGGTTTGGAATACGATCACCACCATCGATGCCCATGCGGGCGGCGAACCGCTCCGCATTTTAACCGGAGGGCTTCCTCCCATTCCGGGAAAAACCATATTGGAAAAACGGCGCTATGCCCAAGACCATTTGGACCATATTCGTACAGCCTTGATGTGGGAACCTCGTGGACATGCCGATATGTATGGTTGCATTCTCACTGAGCCGGTAACTCCTGACGGAGACCTGGGAGTTCTTTTTCTGCATAACGCCGGCTTCAGCACTATGTGTGGTCATGCCATCATCGCCTTGACTACGGTAATGCTGGAAACAGGGATGATCCCAGAAGCTGAAGAAAAACCGATTCTAAAGATCGACTCTCCCGCTGGCAGGGTAACCGCAAGAGCTACTCGCCAACAGGACCGGATCGTCAATGTCTCTTTCCACAATGTCCCCTCTTTTGTCTATGCCAAGGACCAGGAAGTCGAAATTCCGGACATGGGGCGAGTTCGCTACGATGTAGCATATGGCGGGGCTTTCTATGCCTTCTGCCGGGCTGAGGAGTTCGGATTTCGTCTGATCCCCGAAGAAATATCGCGCCTGATCGATACGGGCATGCGTATAAAAAAAGCCGTCCAGGAGAGCCTCACCATCACCCACCCATTCGAGGAGGATCTCGGATTTCTCTATGGGACGATTTTCTATGGTCCGCCGGTGAATCCAAGTCATTTCAGCCGCAATGTCTGCATTTTTGCCGAGGGCGAAGTGGATAGAAGTCCGACGGGGACGGGAGTGAGCGCACGGGCAGCCTTACATTTTGCCCGAAACGAGATCACTCTCGACCAGCCCTTTGAAGTGGAGAGTGTGCTGGGATCTTGTTTTACAGGAAAAGCCATGGAAAAAACCCAAATTGGGCCATTTGAAGGGGTAATCCCTGAAGTCAGCGGCGACGCCTATATCACAGGCCGCCACGAGTTTTTCTTGTATCCAGATGACCCTCTTGCTCAAGGATTCCTCTTATAGGATTTTTCGGACATTCCCTTGGCGGAGAGTCACGCCCATCTGATCAAGCAGTTCTAACAGCGGAATGGCATACTTACGGGATAATCCCGTTAGTTCTTTGAAATCGGCTACCGAAAGCTCGTCCTTTCCCGTCTCTTTTACTTTGAGGATCAGCTCCTCCAGCCACTTGGAGTGGAGCAGAAAACCATCACTCCCCTGAACGATCTTTTGTCGCTCGGTGAGCAGCGCCAAAAGCCTTTCCATGCGTAGCTCGGACAGATGAAAGCGTATTTTTAGCTCATCCTGAGGGATTCTATGAAACTCTCCCTTCAGGATCAAGGCTTCAAGTTCGGAGAGGAGCTCCTCCTCCTGGGGAGAAGCGATCAGCTTGAAGTCTGACGGAAAAACACGATCCTGTCTGCGAATGATCTTTTTTTCTTTTTCCAGATATTTCAACGCCAGCACCATCATCTTTGTCTGCAGCTGGAATCGTTCTTTTATCTTCTCCTCTAAGATCCCCAAGATCTCGGGCTTTTCAAGGTGGCTGCTCTCCACAAAGTCCTGGATCCTATCACAGAGAAACTCGAAACTCTGCTGGGCCACGATCAAGAGCGGTGAAAAGGCTAAGATCTTGATCCGTCCCTCTTCTTCCAACGACTGGGCGATCTCAATCCGATCCTTCTCTGGTAAGGTCGAAAACTCTGCAACATCGTTTGCGGTGATACCGTTGATGCCTTTCTTTAAAGCCAAGGTATAAAACATCTCCTTGGCATCTCCGGTCAAGGCGGCTAAATACTCCAGCTGTTTTTTTTCTTTGCTGCGCGTTACTTTTTGAGCAGCGGGATCCAGGACAGTCCCGTTGATCTGAGAGACAGGGTCGTTTTGGATCTCCAGGGCAAAGACATCGCCCCATCCTGTTTCAACCGGCTGGGAACATGAAATCTGGACATACGCTCCCTCTGACCTTCTCGTCTCCTCAAGAGGATAATAGTGCAGAGAGACAGGTACACGTATTTCCCTGAGCTTGAGCCAAGCCTGACTGGGACCTGTGGACGCTGAGGAATCAAATTGTAACAAGGCATCAAAACACTGTGTTTCTTTCATGGTATTCACAGACTCGTGAATTTGTGGTCATGCGCATTTTAACACGATTGAGCATGATATCAACCCCCTAAATTTTTTCCTCGCCCTGGTCAAGTACGGGAACGAGTGTCATTCGCCTAAGTTCGGGGTCGACAGCCACCAGACTCACCCGGATGCGGTCCCCTAAATTGAAGGTCTCGCCGGTTTTTCTTCCGCTTACACTAGCCTCGCTTTTACGTACGTAATAATCCTTACCCAGGTCCTGGTACAGAATGATTCCATTCACAAAATAGTCATTCAACTCCACGACCAGCCCGGCCTTATTGATATCCGTGATATATCCTAAGAAAACGTCTCCCAGCCTGCTATGGAGCAACCGATAGATCCGCCACTCCCTCAATTCTCTCTCAGCGGCTTCACTTTGCCTCGCCCTATCCGAGCTCCAAGAAGCCGCAGCAGCAAGGGAGATGCCCTCAAGATCCATTCCTTTCATTACCTGTTTTAGACAGCGGTGAACCAAGAGATCCGGATATCTCCGGATGGGAGAAGTAAAATGGAGATAGGAATCCTTGCCCAAAGCAAAATGACCCAGATTTTCCGTGGAATAGACCGCAAGCTTGAGGCTCCTCAGAATCCTCATGGCAAAAAATCGCTCCCAGGGCTGCCCCTCTGCCTCGCCCAGAGCTTTTTGCAGGTCCCGGACTCCGATTTTCTTGGGCTCAGGAAGCGTCACCCCGAAATGGACCATAAGAGCTCTCAGCTCAGCGAGGGCATGGAGAGAGGGAGCTGGATGTGCTCGAAAAATACAGGCTTTGTGCTGCCCCGCTAAATACAGAGCAACCGCTTCGTTGGCCGCCAGCATGAACTCCTCGATCATGCCGTGGGCCTCGTTTGGAAGGATGGCCTCTACACCGACAAGTTTAGCGTCTTGGTAAATCAGGAACGGTTCAGAGCTGACGATATTCAAGCTCCCCTTGGCAATCCTTCTCTGTCGCAATTTTGCGGCTAATCCCCGCAGCAAGCGAAGTTCCGACTGAAGCCGGGAGAGAACTTCTCGAGCCGGATGTTTTCCCTCAAATATCTGGAATATTTCGGAGTAAGTCAAGCGTGCATCAGATCGAATGATCGAGGGAAAAAATCGATGGGACAGAATCTGCCCCTCTGCGTCCACCTCAAGCAGAACCGAAAACGTCAGCCGATCCTCATCAGGCCTGAGACTGCAAACCTCGTTAGAGAGTTTTTCAGGCAACATGGGCAAGACGGTTTCCGGGAAATAGACGCTGCACCCTCTGAGATAGGCTTCTTGATCAAGGGCTGATCCGGGCCGCACATAATGGGAAACATCTGCGATGTGGACACCTAGCAAGAGGCGGCCCTCCGGCAGTCTCTTGATGCTGACGGCATCATCAAAATCCCGGGCATCTTCCCCGTCGATGGTGAATGTCACCCAATCCCTGTAATCTTCCCGCTCTTGAATCTCCTGAGAAGGAAGGAATGCGCCCACTTTCTCTGCTTCCCTGCAAACCTCTGAAGGAAACAGTCTGCGCAGGGAAAATTTGCGGACCATAACTTCTACATCCACTCCAGGCTCCTCTAGGCCTCCCAAGACCGCTTTAGCCACTCGAGTTTTGCGGTCCACTTCAATAATCTGTCCGGAGCTCACCTGCATACCCCCTGGGACTAAAATAGGGATCTCCTCCTTCGAGGGAGATTCATAGGACTGGAAAAAAGCCTGGCCCCAATACTCTTTGTACATCCCAGTAAGAAGGTGTCTTTTCCTCTCAATGACTCTCAAGACCCGCCCCTCAGGGCGCTCCTCCTCACGCTTGTCCTCGCGCACAACCTCCACCCTGTCGTCCAGCAGTGCACCTCCGGCGAAACGGGCCGGAATAAAGATATCCTGGCCGCCAGCTTCCTCCGGACGTACCCAGGCAAATCCTCTATGGATAGCGATGACCCAACCCCGCACGAGCTGTTTCTGTGAGCGTAGGCTATATCTGCGTCTCACCTGGTGGATCAGACCTTTGTTCTCCAGCTTCTGCAGATCTTTTTTTAAAAGCGGGATCTCACGTCGGACCAGATGCAGCTCTCTGCTCATCCGCTGCAAACTTAATCCCTCAGGATGTTTTCTCAACATCTCCACTATTTTCTTCATCATGTTATTCATAAAAGCTGCCGACATGATAACAAGAGGCATTCCGCATTCAGCACCTATATATAATAGAAATAACGGCTAACCTGGATTATTCACGAGTTGAGGTTACCATAGATGCGAGGCGCAAAGGATGACGCTGTGGTATACCACCGCAAATCCTTTGCAACGAAGTAGATACGGTGAGATCGACTCGCCTGAAAGGTAAAAAATGTCGATTATTAATAGAAAACACTTTGAAAAAGGAAATGATTAAGTGATTTACTGGAAGAATAATGTAAATGATTAATATTGCTTTTGTTGAATCAAGTATCGACATTTTTTATGAATAGTACAGGTAAATAGTTCTGATGATTAGGTTTGACAATATCCTGGAAAAGGTTTCTCCGTATTATTCGGAAAAGG
>JAUWSR010000258.1 GCA_030609975.1 Acidobacteriota bacterium
ACACCCTGGATGAATGAATTGGAACGGGGTACGCTCCCTGAGGATGGAGCCTCTCGGGAGGGAATTCTTCTGGGGCGAGACCTGGCTTTTCAAATTGGAGCGCAAGTCGGAGATGCGGTTTATGTCTTGGCCCTGTCTTCCCGGCTTTCTCCATTAGGTATTTCTCCCAAGATCAAGAAGATGCAGGTCTCTGGGATCTCCTATTCAGGATTGTACGAATGGGACGCGACTATGGCTATGGTTTCTTTAGATACTGCACAGAGGTTCTTTAAACTCGGACAAAACATCAACCTCATCCAAATTAGAATCGAAGATATATTTGCCGCCCCTGATATCAAAGCACGTGTTAAAGAAATAATGCCGCCCGAGAGCTACGCTCTGACCTGGATGGAGATGAATGAGTCCCTCTTTTCAGCGTTAAAGCTGGAAAAGAGGCTCATGTTCCTGACCATCACCCTGATCGTTATCGTGGCGGCCCTGAATATAATCGCTACACTGATCCTGATGGTAATGGAAAAAACCCGGGACATCGGGATCCTCAAAGCGATGGGGGCAACGTCTCAATCCATCATGAAGATCTTCTTCCTGCAGGGAGCGATGATCGGTGTGGTTGGAACGGCCTTGGGAACACTTTTGGGTTTGCTGTGGTGCTGGTTGGCCAACACCTTTGAGCTGATCAAACTTCCCGTCGAGATCTACAAGATTCCTTTTGTGCCTTTCCGTATCCAGGTGCTCGACCTGTTCATCATTATAGGAGTGGCCTTGATCATCAGCTTTCTTTCGACCCTGTTCCCCTCCCACCGGGCGTCCAAGGTCGATCCCGTAAAGGCTTTGAAATATGAGTAAGATCTTACATGTATCGGGTCTTGGCAAGGATTACCCTCTTCCCACAGGAAAACTGTCGGTATTTGACGGCCTTGATTTTGAACTCGAGAGCGGAGAATTGGTAGCCATCATGGGGGTCTCAGGCGTAGGCAAAACCACCCTGTTGAACCTCTTGGGTCTCCTGGACTCTCCCACAGAAGGAAAGATATTGATCGGAGAGGAAGACCTTTCCACCAGAACCGAAAATCAAAAAGCACAGATCAGGAACAAGATGGTGGGTTTCATTTTTCAGTTCTATCACCTGCTTCCCGAATTCACCTCGGTGGAGAATGTGAGTTTTCCGCTTATGATACGGGGAATCCCGAAACATGAAGCTCTGACGAGGGCACAAGCTATGCTGGCTGAGGTGGGATTACAGGAGAAGGAGATGCTGCGCCCAGGACAGCTTTCCGGGGGAGAACAGCAGAGGGTGGCTATCGCTCGGGCTCTGGTGAGTGAGCCTAAACTGCTCTTGGCTGATGAGCCGACCGGCAACCTGGATTGGAAAACCGGGGAGCGGATCCTGGAATTGATCCAAACCCTTCATCATAAACGCGAATTATCCTCTGTATTGGTCACCCATAACGAGAATGTGGCTCGATTTTGCCAAAAAACCTACCTCATGGAATCAGGGAAACTTATCCTCAAAAACTAAACAAAGGTATCTCTGGTCAGAAGCAACTATTTGAGATGAGTTTGAGTTTTATATCTGTGTGAGAAGCATAGGAGCACACCTTTATTTTTATGGGTGAATATGCTATAAGGATAGTGCTATGAAAAAGGTAATTATAGGGTTTTTTCTGATTTTTATCCCTTTCTTTATATACGGTCAGGAAGTGGTTGAAAGAATAGAGATCATCGGCAACGAGCGGGTGACACCAGAGACCATCAAGTATTATCTAACTTTCCGAGAGGGTGATTATTACAGCGCGGATCTCATCAGGCGTGACTTCAAAGTCCTCTGGGCCACAGGATTTTTCTCGGACATCCGGATAGATGAGAACGAAGGACAGTATGGCAAGA
This sequence comes from Acidobacteriota bacterium, assembly GCA_030609975.1. Classification (GTDB taxonomy): domain Bacteria; phylum Acidobacteriota; class Aminicenantia; order Aminicenantales; family Aminicenantaceae; genus JAUWSR01. The sequence continues at coordinate 1,888 of JAUWSR010000258.1, forward strand.
TCATCGTGATCACGGTGCAGGAAAATCCGATCATTCGCGATATTGTATACAAGACCGGGAAAAAGGTTAAAGAGGATGATATCATCGATAGGCTTAAAGAGAAGGATGCCTATCTTTTGCCTTATTCTTATTACAGTGAGCACAAGATCCAGCGGATTGAATCGACCATTAAAGAGCTTTTGGCGGAGAAGGGATTGCCGGCCGGCAAGGTCGAGACGCAGATCAACCGGCAGGGTCAAAATGAACTGGAGATTGTGTTTGAGATCAATGAAGGCCCCAGGGTCCGTGTGGGTGAGATCGTTTTTGAAGGTGAACCCAAGCTCCCGGACAGCTCGTTGATGGCCGCCTTTGCAGAGAACAAGAAACATGGTGTTGTCGCTTGGATCACGGGTAAAGATGCTTTTAAAGAGGCCGATATCGCAGCGGATCTGCTCCTTCTAAAAGAAAAACTGCAAGAATATGGATACATGGAAGCGCATATTGGGGAACCTCGCTTTGAGGATATGGAGAAGCGATCGATCTTTTTGAGCAAGCAGCCCATGAAAAGGATCGTTATCCCGATAGAAGCCGGCTATCGCTATACTGTAGGTGAAGTGGTCGTGGAAGGGCTTAAATTCTTCAACGCACAGTTCATCCGTTCAAAGATCAAAATGCAAGAAGGGGATATCTACAGTACCAAAGTCCGAGAGACTGCTGTTGAGGATATCGGCGAAGCCTACCGCGATTACGGTTATCTGTTCGCTCAGGTACGGCCGGTCGAGAAGCTGGATCCAAAGCACAAGAAGGTCAATGTGACCTTTATGATCTTCGAGGGCGAAGTCGCATTCCTCAATCGCCTTGAGTTCAAGGGGAACATTTTCACCAAAGACAAGGTTATCCGCCGGGAGATGGTATTGCGGGAGGGCGACCGTTTCAGCCTGTCCATGTTCCGTGACAGCCTGTTGCGTCTCAACCAGTTGGGATTGGTCGAACTGGAGGGAGAGCCCAAGATCCAGCCCAACGAAGAGGACCCCACACAAATCGATGTGATGGTGAGTGTCACAGAGATGCAGAGGAATAACATCCAGTTTACAGCCGGGTACAGCGGCTATCAGGGTACTTTTATCTCTCTTAGCTATTCCACCGTGAATTTTTTGGGAGCCGGAGAGCGATTGGAGCTCTCTCTCTCATACGGTTCACGCTACAAAAACTATTCTTTCGGTTTTACTGAGCCCTACTTTTTAGATCTTCCTATAAGTGTGGGATTTAATAGTCACGACATGTTTATGGCCTATCCGGGATTGTACAACCAAAGGTCAAGGGGAATCGATTTCAGCACAGGCTCCCGTATCTTCGGATACTGGCGAGGGAACCTGGTTTACAGCTACAACAATATGGACCTTTCACCCTATGAAGGCGACGACGATTATTATCCCGGCTATGGTGGCTATCCAGGCACGGGTGGAATTGGAGGTATTGGGGGCATTGGCGGTAATTATAATCCTTACTACTCCTATGGCAATTACCATATCAGCTCTATCACTCCCGGTATTTTCCGAAGCACCATAGACAGCCCCTTAACTCCGTCCCGTGGTTCGTTGATCTCAGTATCCGCAAAGTTCGCTGGAGGTATTTTAGGCGGTGATGTCGATATGATCAAGCCGCGCTTCGAGTTCACAAAATATTTTCCCACCTACAAGCGGCAGGCCTTTGGTTTCCATGTGGAATATTCCTTTATCCACTCCTTAGCCGATTTTGATGAAGTGCCCTATTGGGAACGCTTTTATCTGGGAGGGGAACGTTCCATCCGGGGTTATAATATTTATACCGTCGGACCACGCGATGAGAATGGAGCCAATGTGGGAGGCGTCAAATCCTTGGTGTTTAACGCAGAATACACTATCCCCGTAGGTGGACCCCTCTATACCATTCTTTTCTTCGATATGGGAAATGCCCTGCTCAGGCCGCAGCAGTTCAACCTCAACGAAATGTATGCTTCAGCAGGTTTGGAACTCCGGATTTTTGTGCCTGCATTAAGAGTTCCTTTCCGGCTTATTTTTGCGTATAATAACCGTACGATATACAGAGGTGATTCCAACTATGCTTTCAGATTTGCGATTGGGACCACCTTCTAATTGAAAAACTAGGAACACACATTACACTGTTAGGAGGCAAGAGATGAAGCGAAGGTACACCACTAAAGCCCTTTTCCTCATGCTCATGATGGCGGTACTTTTTTCCAATGGATTGGCCCAACAGGTCGTTAACGTCGGCGTGGTGAATTCACAAACAGTATTGGAGAATTCTGCTGAAGGAAAACGTGTCATGGCTCAGCTCCAGGATAGAGACAAACGAAATCAAGCTGAACTGTCGCGCCGAGATGATGAGATCCGCGAACTGCAGACCAAGCTCAACACGCAGCGCTTGACATTGACCCAGGAAGCTCTGCTCAATATGACGGCTGACATGGAAAGAAAACAAACGGACAGAAAACGATATTTTGAGGATGCATCCCGAGATATGAACGAATTGGCCAACCGGCTTTTTGCGCAGATCCAGAACGAACTTCTTCCGATCATCGAGGCGCTCGGTAAAGAAAAAGGCCTGGATTTGATCTTCGACCTGGGCCGGAGTGGCGCAGTTTACTTCAGCCCCAATATCGAACTCACTCAAGAAGTTATCGTTAGATATGATGCACAGAAGGCTCCTGCTAAGAAGTAATATACCTCAGATTGATGGATATTGAGAAAATACTAGAGCATCTGCCCCACCGGTATCCTTTCCTGTTGGTAGACCGGGTTCTGGAGATCGAAAAAGGGCAATCCATTGTTGCCATCAAGAATGTGACGGTCAACGAACCTTACTTCCAAGGGCATTTTCCCCAATACAAGGTGATGCCTGGAGTCTTGATCATTGAATCATTGGCACAGGCCGGCGGAGTGCTTCTTTATTATTCTATCCCTGATGCGGAGAAGACTCTGGTTTTTTTGACCAAGGTCAACAATGCAAAGTTCAGACGTCCGGTGATCCCTGGTGACCAGCTTGTCTTAAAGGTTCAGATAGCCAAGCAAAAGAACAGGTTCTGTCAGATCCGTGCCAAGGCCTACGTGGATGACGAAATTGTCGCTGAAGCAGAGATCATGGCCTCTCTGGTAGCTCTTGAGGAGTTGGATGGGAAAACCTGAAACGGTTGTCCATCCCTCCGCCCAGGTAGATTCCTCAGCTCAATTGGGTTCCGGAGTCTATATCGGCCCTTTCAGCATTGTTGGTCCGGAAGTCACCATCCATAATAACACCCGCCTGGATGCCCATGTTTACCTGGATGGAAGGGTGGAGATCGGGGAAGAGAATCACTTTTTTCCCTACTCTTCTATCGGTACGGACCCACAGGATACCGCTTATCAGCAGGAACCAACACAGGTCAGGATCGGAAATCGCAATCTTTTTCGTGAATTCATGACGGTTAATCGTGGAACTTCTAAAGAAACGGGCCTGACCGATATCGGAGATGACAATTATTTTATGGCCTACTCCCACATCGCTCATGATTGTCGTATAGGCAGCCATGTGGTTTTTATCAATGGGGTTACGCTGGGGGGGCACTGCCGAGTTGATGACTATGTCCA